>DAICZM010000288.1:0-2857 GCA_027311145.1 Ktedonobacterales bacterium | reverse complement strand
CTTCTCATTCGCAAGAGCAAGAACGCCTCTATCTCTGGGAGGCCACACTGGCCTTGCTCACTGCCTTAAGTAAAGTGCATCCTCTGTTGCTCGTGCTAGATGATCTGCATTGGACGGATGAGAGTAGCATCGAACTCCTTTCGTATCTCACCCATCATCTGCGTGAGCAACGTATCGTGATTATCGGCACATGCCGTGATGGCGAACTCGCTCCGATTCATAAACTGCGTACTCTCGTTGCAGACCTGCGCCGCGATCAGACAATGGAAACCTTGCCTATTCACCCGCTTACGCAGTCGCAAATCGAGTCATTGCTTGCCCACATTCCTCATGCACTTGTGCAACAAATTCAATCTCAGGCAGCAGGCAATCCATTTTTTGCTGAAGAATTAGCTCGCTATGTCGAGACGCTACACGTTGATGACACGCCGGCATTAATAGAGCAACAAGGGAGTATGACCTATCGTGTTGCGCGTCTCCATCGCTCGCTACCAGAAGCCATCGCCGTTGTGTTGGAACGCCGTCTTGGTCGCCTCAGTAGCGAATGCCAGGTCTTGTTAGGCAAGGCTGCCGTTTTGGGTGGCGCCTTCGAGTTGAGCCACCTCTTGCCGATGGCCTCAAATCACACAGAAGATAGCGTGCTTGATTTGCTCGAAGAGGCGTTGCGTGCGGGCTTGCTGATTGAAGAGGGCGTCGGGTCGCACATTATCTATCACTTCTGGCATCCGCTCATTGTGAACCATCTTTATGATCGACTCTCTGCTGCTCGCCGTGCCCAGCTCCATCGTAAAGCTGCCGATACTATTAAACATGGCTACACCAGTGTGCAGCAGGAGAAAGTCGCCGCAGCGATTGTTTATCATCTCAGCAAAGGTGGGGGTAATGCTGCCGATATTGCCTACTATGCGGAACTGGCCGCCAATAGTGCCTATTCGCTGGCGGCTTATTCAGAAGCTCAGCACTATTATCTTCAAGCTATTCAAGCTATTCTCAGCAATACAGGGTTGTCTCTTCATCTGTTCGATGCTATGAGTGTGCATGAGGCCATTCAGACGCTCACTCAAATGCCACTTGTGCAACGCCGCCAGCTGGTTATTCGCAACCCCTTGCGTTTCTGTCGCCTCCTGGAGCATGTCGCGGAGTGTTGCAGTGTGCGCGGCGATTTTGAGGATGCGCGCGCTCTTTATGAATATACTCTCGACCTGCGTACAGGTGAACTCTTTCAGCATTCTTCCCAACCATTGCTGGTTGAGGGTAGCAACAGACAACAGCAAGAGGCACAAATTCAAGCCCTGCTCTGGCGCGAAATTGGCAATACGTGGACAGCTACTGGCGAATATGCTAGAGCCTATGCTTGTTATCAGCGCGGAAAAGAGGTGATGACGCAAGCAAATGTCACAACAGGAGCCGCGTGGGCGTGTCTCCATTTACAATATGGGACGCTCTTGCGTCTGGACGGCTACTATCAAGAGGCTCACCAGTATTTTGCAGAGGCTCTTGCGATCCTTGAACAGGAGTTTCCGCGTGTCTCTCCATCAGCGACACCATTTCCGCCCTCTGAAGCCGTGTATCCTTCCACGATACCATCTGCTCAGGCCCCTATGCTTGCACAAAAAGAGTTGCCGACTCGCACGGAGCGCGCTCTGCTGGGTGAGCCGTTGGAGCTTGGCTACGTCCATGAACAGCTTGGCGTGGTTGCGGCGAGCATGGGTCAACTCAATGATGGACTGAAATATATGAATATTGCTTCAACTATCTACGAGCAACATGAATTATTCACTGATACTGCGCGCATCTATAGCAATCTTGGCGCGGTCTATATTATGAAAGGTGAATTGGCGGAAGCTAGCTCTTATTTGCAGCGCGCCTTTGAGTTGGCGGAGCGCAGCGGTGACATTCCTAATATGGCCTTTGCGACGATTAATCTCGGCGATATTACGAAACGCACCGGCAATCTGCTTGAGGCGGAAAATTGGTTTAGGCGTAGCCTGAGCTTCTCTGAACGCATCAATGATCGTGAGCATATGAGTTGGTGCTGTGTAGAACTGGCGACAGTACAGCAAGACTTGGGACAGATCTACGAGGCAACACGGAGCTTGTTGCGCGCTATCAGTATTGGCAGAGCCATTAAGAGTCCGCGTTGCATTCGTTATGCTCTGGTTGCGTTGGGAGAACTGCGCATCACACAGGCTATCATTGTCTGTCAGCTATATCACTCAGCTTCGCCAGAACAGGCAACCCAACACTATGCACTCTGTCATCGTTTATTGGCACGCGCAAAAGCGACATTGCAACGTGCCGTCGTGCTGGGGGGATTGGAAGCTGAAGCGATCATCGACGGCAAGTTGTTGCTGGCAACAATCTCTTTTCTGCAAGAAGATATGTCCACCGCGTGTCAAATTGCTCAACAGGCAATGGAGGAAGCACGCGAAAATGAAACTGCACGCATCATTGGGCGTGCTCAGCGTCTTCTCGGCATGATTTTTGCTGCTCAGGGCCGTTACGAAGATGCGGAACATTCCTTTGAGCAGGCTCTTCAACTGCTCCAAAAGCACGGTTTGCGCATGGATTATGCTAGAACGCTACGCGCTTATGGCAAAACGCTGTTTCGGCGCGCAAAACTCATGGCAGCAGAGAACGTATGCACCTCCGAGAGCATGATGCAACGCGCAATAGCTTACCTCAGCGAAGCACAAGAGATTTTCACCGTCTGTCAGGCTCCCATCGATCTGCGTTGGGCAGAACAGGAGTTTGCTGACCAGTTTGCCCCATCTATGCCGAGCGATAGAGCGGAGACGCCAACCCACTAAATCGGCCAAGTCGCACATAACACCTACAAGGGGCGTCACTACATGTC
>DAICZM010000287.1 GCA_027311145.1 Ktedonobacterales bacterium | reverse complement strand
AGTATAGACTTTTTGGTGTACACTAAGAGACAAAGGAAACATGAAAATATGTTATACTACGGCTAAAATCGCCGCCTAAGCATGAGCTGGGAGAGAATACTATGCACTGCCCTTATTGTAATAGTTTTAATGCAGACAATGCGAGCTTTTGTGGGAGTTGTGGGCGTAGTTTCGTGGCACGCTCGCAGAGCGCATCTCGTCCTGGGCAAGCACCGCAACCACAACCTGCACTACGTCCCGTTGTACCAGCACAAGCACCTGTACGTCCGCAAGCCCCTGTGCAAGGGCCTGGACAGGCATGGCCACAAAAGCCGTTTGTTGCTCCTATGATGCCACCGCCGCTGGCTGCCCCTGAGCCGCCGGCACCATTCCCGCCGCATACTATTGCCCAACTGCAAGCCTTAGAATCAGGCGCATTACCATATACCCTAGTCAGCGAAATAATCGGAAATGGACGACGCAAAACGGTGCGTATCTTCTACGCTCCTGCCGTGGCATGGCAACAGGTCGCGACACTTTTGAAGGCCCTCAAAGAATATGGCACCGACAAATTTGATACGGTGATTGTGCAAGGCGTTTTTGCGCAAGCACAGGATGTCTATGATTTTACCAATGGACAAATCTGTTTTGATCGCAATGTGCGTTTAGGTGATCGCATGATGAATAGATATCAGATCGAAACGGGAAACGGATTTGGTAGCGACACGTTGCGTATTGTGCTGTCCGAAGAGTAAAGTGGTAAAAGAGGTCCATCGTGAATGTTGTGCAAATCATTGAAAAGAAGCGTGATGGGCATCTGCTGGAGACAGAAGAGATTGCATGGCTGGTGCAGCAGTATACGCAAGGTGAGGTTACTGATTATCAGATGGCGGCTTGGTTAATGGCCGTTTGCTGGCGTGGGATGGATGCCCGCGAAACACGCGATCTCACGTTGGCAATGGTGCGTACAGGCGATCAGTTGCATCTGCGTGAGATCGTTTCACCTGTTATCGATAAGCATAGCACGGGTGGTGTGGGTGACAAGATTACGATTGCGGTTGCCCCACTCGTCGCGGCTTGTGGTGTGGCCGTGGGCAAGATGACAGGGCGAGGCCTCGGTTATACTGGCGGCACAATTGATAAGTTGGAGTCAATTGAAGGGTTGCGGATGACGCTGACACGTGAAGAGTTTTTGCGCATTTTTTCCCAACATCACCTCGTGCTGGCGGGCCAATCGGGTGATCTGGCCCCTGCTGATGGCAAGATGTATGCGTTGCGCGATGTCACTGGAACTGTTGAAAGCGTTGCACTGATTGCTTCGAGTATCATGAGCAAGAAGATTGCGATTGGCGCATCCCATTTGCTGCTCGATGTCAAATACGGCTCGCGTGTCTCAGTACAAACGGTTGAGCAGGCTTATCCCTTGGCACGGATGATGGTGGATATTGGCAAACTAGCTGGCATTCATACGGTTGCTGCCATTACATCAATGGTGCAACCTCTGGGCAATGCTGTTGGCAATGCATTAGAGGTAAAAGAGGCGTTAGCAATTCTTAAAGGTGAAGGACCGCAAGATGTTACCGCTTTGTGCTATCACGAAGCGGCGGAATTGCTCGTTATGACGGGCCACATGCCAGATATGGAGCGGGCTGAGGCATTGGTGATGCAGGCGATCCATACGGGTAAGGCTTTTGAAAAGCTTGTTGAGGTCATTGGAGCGCAAGGTGGCAATACACGTCAGCTTGAGCAACCGGAACTCTTGCCGGTTGCCCCTGTGCGTATCATGCTGAAGGCCCCGCAGGCGGGTTATATCGCGGGCATTCATGCCGAGATGATTGGCATCGCCAGTATGCGTCTAGGCGCAGGCCGTTTCAAAAAAGACGATGTGATCGATCATCGCACAGGCCTGGTTTTGCAGGCCAAAGTGGGTGAGTATCGACACGTGAATGAGCCATTGGTCGAGATCCACGCTCGCACAGAGGCCGAAGCAGAAGCGATATGTGCCGAAATTCTGACCGCTTATAGCTGGAGCGCATCGCCTGTTTCACCAGTTCCGCTGATTCACGAGATGGTGCGCCCATAGAACGCGTCACTAGATTTTCCAAACTTGAGCATTGTTATAGGTCACCTCAGGTGCGGTGCTATTGCCATCCGCAATGACGCCGATCTGACCGGACTGCAGGGTTGCGTCACTAACCGAGTCGATATAGGTATCATTAATGTAAAGGTCAATTTCGTTGCCACTTGCCTGCACGGCAATCTGATTGGATTGATTGTACCCTGTATGTATACTGCTTGCTGTGCCGCTCGTCAAAGTTTTTGCGTGACCGCCCGTGCTATCCACATAAGAGTAGAGTGTATAGCTACCATCCTGTCCAACGCGGAAGAGATAGAAGCGCGAATTTTGCGAATCGGCGCGGAAAATCAAACCGCCATAGGTTCCGCTAACAATCGTCATTTGCACGCGATAGACGAAATTGCTGAAATTTGTGTTTTGTGCGGCACAATAGAGGACAATATTCGTCTGTGAAGTTTTGATATGGTAGGCACCGCCATTATAAAAACAATTGCTGCCGGTGTCCCAGTTGTACGTATCCGCTGTAGAGAGACTGTCACTAAGGGTGGGATTGCTACTGATTGTCTGCGTATAGCTTGTCTGACGAGCCGTGACGGTTGCCGTGGCTTGCTGGCTTAGCTGGGCCTGCGTTGTGGCTGTGGCATTAATAAAAGCTTGCTGGGTAGCAAGAGCCTGGCTCGTCGCGTTAGCTTGTGCGCTCGCGGTTCCTGTCACGTGAGCGATGGCAACTGCGGTAGCTTGCGCTTGTTGTTGCAGAGGCAGGTAGACACTCGTATAGAGGCTGATACCGCCAACAATGATGAGTAGGGCAACGACGAGCAGGACGATGGTTGCCAGTCGAGAGCGCGGTTTGGGTCGTGGAGCAGGTGCGGGTGCAGGAGCTAGTGGCGGTTGGGTATAGGGCTGGCCGTATTGTGGCTGCGTTTGTGCATAGGGGGAAGAGGAGGAAGCCTGAAGTGTTGCGCCTTGCTCGTTATACATCGGAGGAGGAGGTGGTGGTGGTGTCATAGGAGCGGACGGCGTATAGGTCTCGTTGCTTGAGATACCGGGCTGGCTTGTGCTGATGCCGGGATAGGAGGGAGGTACTGCCCGCACGGTTGGCGTAAAGGGGGAGGGTGTACTCATTGTGGGCATTGCATCTTCTATTTGGGTGTTGCCTGTACCATGTTGTGCTGCTAGAATCGTAATTGTCAGGAGCAGTGCGCCCATATAACCATCTGGGCGTGCCAATCCCAGACCTTCCAGACGGATTTCTTGGCCAGTACGCACACCCGCTGGTACGACAACCGTCACGGTGCGTCCATTGGGCAGTGAGAGTACACGACTGGTTCCTGCCCATGCTTCCTCCTGACTGATTGCCAGGGTGGCATGTAAATTGCTGTTATCCTGTCCTGCTGCCATGTTATTTCCCTACTTTGTCAATTAAGATTGTTGTGCTAGTATACCATGCGACTAAACAATCGCAAAGGGGTTGCGGCTATCATTAGAAAAACGCTCTACGATCTTCTTTTTCGTTTATCTTCTTTCATGTGTAAGAGGAAAAAGCCGCTTTTTCCTCATAAAAAATACGTTTTGCCTGCTAAGAGAAAAACAGGCAAAACGTACATGTGCTGCATGCCAATTGTATTTATACCATACCAAGTTCCCACTTGGCATCTTCAGTCATGCGATCTGGGGACCAAGGGGGATCAAAGGTCAAATCGACTTTGCAGCTTTTTACGTTTTCAACCTGCATGACCCGCATTTCAACTTCTGAAATCACTTCACCAGCCATTGGGCAACCCAGGGCGGTCAGTGTCATCGTCACCTGCACATTGCCGCTTGCTTCGTCGATATCAACCCCATAGACTAGGCCAAGATCAACGATGTTGACAGGAATTTCTGGATCATAACACTCGTGGAGCGCGTCCATCAGTTCTGCCTCATTAATTTGTGTCATTGTGTATGTCCCTCTACGCTCTTGTGCGTGCTATCTATTGTCTTCTACAGTTGAGATGCGATAATGGAGATGATCTTAAGAAGGTCGTCATGCTCCGATGGGTTCCCAATAGTGATCTGCATCATGGCGTCTATTGTTTGTAGTATAGCCCATAGAGGAGATGATTGTCAAAAGGCGACACGAACCCGCTCCATATACAGACGAATAAAACGCTCTGCATCAACGGCAACAGAGGCGAGTACGTTCGGAGCTGGAGCATCGGCCCGTTTGAAATAGCCGACTGTCGTTCCTAATGTGAGCGTGCCCGTGAGTTCTACGTCGACATAGACAGGTTCCCAGGTAATCAAATCCGGTTGAAAGGCAGCGGCGAGGCAAAGTGGGTCATGCATATGAAAGCGATCCTGGTTACCGTGTTGTGGGCCAAAAACGTCAAAATAGTGGGCCATCATCTGGCGCATTGCTGTTGTGACGTGGTTGCCATGGGCAGCCAGTTCTTCTACTTGCGAGCGATGCAGTATGGCACATGTCGTTGTGTCGAGACTAACGAGGCGGATGGGCCAACCGGCATGTAAAACAATGTGGGCTGCGTGCGGGTCTGCGGCAATATTAAACTCAGCCATAGGTGTCACATTGCCAGGCACGCGCAGTGCGCCGCCCATGATAACTACTTCGCGTACACGTTCGGCAATGCGTGGCTCTTTGCGCACGGCCAGCGCAATATTCGTCAGCGGCCCTATTGGCACTAGCGTGATCTCGCCCGGGGCTTGCATGACCATCTCGATGATGAGATCGACGGCATGGTGTGCAACGGGGGTAATGGTAGGTGTGGGAAAGTGTATGCCGCCCAGACCGTTGCTGCCATGCACATGTGCGGCATCAATCGGTGTGCGTAGCAGTGGTAGGGCGCATCCACGCGCAACGGGGATATCGCTGCGGCCCGCCAGCGTCAAAAGCGTGAGCGCATTGAGCGTTGTCTGTTCGACAGGGACATTGCCGCTGACGGTTGTGACGGCGGCAAGTTGCACTTCTGGGGATGCCAGAGCCAGAAAGAGGGCTAGAGCATCATCAATGCCAGGGTCAGTGTCCAGAATAATACGAGGCAAGAACTTCCTCCCGTGTAGGTAAACCAGATTGCGCGCCAAATTTAGTGACTTTGAGCGCACTGGCATGGACGGCAAAACGCAATGACTCTTCCGGCCGTTGCCCTTCAGTGAGCGCGACGGTCAATGCTCCTACGAAACAATCGCCAGCTGCTGTTGTGTCTAAAACTTGTACTTTAGGGGCCGCCTGATAGATGCGCTGAACCTTGCCTGCGCTATCTGCTGTAACTAGGAGTGCGCCACGTGAACCCAGTGTAACTACGACTGTTGGAATGCCATAGCTGTGTAGCACGGTAGCGACAATCTGCGCATCTTCCAACGTTTCGACGCGCTGACCACTCAGCAGGGTCGCCTCACTCTCGTTGACCACCAGCACGGAAAGCTGGCGCAAGATCTCTTTGGGCAACGCCTGAGCTGGGGCCAGGTTGAGAATAACGGGGATGCCCGCGCTATGTCCAGCGATAATGAGCTGCTTGACCGTCTCTAAGGGAATCTCTAATTGTAGCACGAGTGCTTGGGCCTGTGACATGGCCTGCATGATCCTCTTCCATTGCCTGCTATCCGTGTCAGGCCCAACGTGCATATTCGCGCCTGGCGCAACGACAATTGCGTTGTTGCCTTCTGAAGTGAGAAAAATAAAGGCGACGCCACTGGCCTCTGCTTGATCGACTACGATCAGGTCGGTCTGAATATGATCTGCCTCAAGAGCATGCAGCAGTTGTTCTCCAAATGGATCTATACCCACACGGCCTGCCATCCTGACTGTGCCTCCCAAGCGCGCCATTGCTACTGCTTGATTGGCCCCTTTCCCACCTGCAACGAGTTTGAGTGAGCCTGCGCCGAGCAGTGTCTCGCCCAACACTGGAACACGCGGCACACGTACTACCTGATCCATATTGAGGCTTCCAACAACAAGAATTGACCGCTGTTCTACCAACGGCAGCACCTCCTTTTTACTTGCCACAGGGATATGTCTTTCTGAAGGATACAAGATTGTTGCGTCCAATGCAATACCGCTCTTCTTGTGGTGCTGGCCTTGTTGCGTTTTGGTGTATGTGTCATACACCTGCATATCACAATTGGTTAAGAAGTCACCGCCCAATGTGAGCAATCTTAACCTGTCTCACAGTACTCTCTCCATAGAAATGGTAACGCTTGTATGATATAGATATAGAT
>DAICZM010000286.1:3689-6309 GCA_027311145.1 Ktedonobacterales bacterium | reverse complement strand
GCACATGGGAAAAAATCAAAGAGTCTAATAGGGTTGCCAGGGAAAAAGAACGCGCATATCAGAGTACGCTTAATCCAGAGCAGCTTCGCAAGCGCAAACGAAGAAATGTATGGGTCGGTGTTGCCATCCTATTAGTTGTGCTTGCGGTGTGCTCAGGAATAACACATATGGTAATTAATGCGTCAAATAGTCAGACTGCGATTAATGGGGATTTATCATCTCAGCTAACTGACACTCCAATATCTACGACTGTTTCTGGCACTCCCATGTCTTTTGTGTCTTCTCCTACTGTTGTAAAGCCAACACCGACTCCTACCATCGCAAAACCAACACCAACGCCAACTCCGCAGTATGCCTCGTTTGGAGATGGAATATTTCAAGTTGGCACAGATATTCAGCCTGGAACATATCGTACACGTAACCCATCACCCGGCTGTTATTATGCCCGTTTAAGTGGTTTTGGAGGGTCTGTTGGTGATATTATTGCTAACGATAATACAGATTATCCTGCAATTGTCACTATTGAGCCTGGTGATAAAGGTTTTGAGTCGCAAAATTGTGATACCTGGACGAAAGACCTTTCTGCGATTACTACAGATAAGACGACATTTTCTGATGGCACGTATTTTGTTGGTACTGACATAGCCTCTGGTACGTATAAGAATACCGGAATGAGCGGCTGTTACTACGCAACCTTAAGTGGCTTTGGTGGTACTACGGATAATATTATCTCCAACAATAATACTGATAGTGCGGCAATTGTCACTATTGACTCATCTGCTAAGGGCTTTGAGTCTAAAAACTGCGGCACCTGGACAAAAATAGGATGAGATACAACTTCATTAGTCTGATATATGTGTCTGCGCCATTGCTTTCTCCTTGACCTGATAATCGTGCCGATTACTGATTGCGGTCTGGTTTTTCTGGTAAGGACTGCGCTTATGCTGTACGAATATTACAAACCTCGAAGGCTTGTCGAAGCGCAATTTCCGGGTCTCCCGTAGGGATAAACTCATGGCCAATGTACCCTGTATAACCAGTTGTCGCAATAGCCTGTATAATTGGTTTGTACAGCAATTCCTGCTGCTCGTCGAGTTCATAGCGACCTGGATTTCCTGCTGTATGATAGTGATCAAACCAGGGATGATAAGCGCGAATCGTACGAATGATATCGCCTTCTATGACTTGCATGTGATAGAACCCACGACAAGAGCTTTCAGGCCTTTCCCTCGCAGATGTGCAGGTGCGTTGGGATCGACCCAGGGGAGACGCTGCTGAATATGCCACGCCTGCCCCAGAGCCTTCTCTGCCACCGTCAGTGGTTCAGTCAGTACGCCCATGGAGCGCAGTGTGTGGGGAACCACGTTCATATAGAGTTCGTCATCGACGACGAACTCGCTCATAAAGCCATGCGACTCTTTAATGCCGTGTTCGGTGAAATCGCCCGTGAAACAGAAATCTTGATGCCCTGTACGGCACGCTCGACAATCGGCATGGGTGCAGTGATGTCGAACCATCGTCACTGCTAAATCCCCAGTTTTGATTGCTCGTACTGCTGAACCTACTTCGATCACCTCACCAAGCATCTCGTGTCCAACGACAAAATAGTTGTAGCCAGCAGGCGGTGTGCCGAATTGGAAGGCCGTAATCTTCTTATCCGTGCCACATACACCCACCTCCAACGTGCGCAGTTTGACCTGAGTCGGCGTTGTAATTTATGGCTCCTCATGCTCGATCAACTTTACTTCCCGCGTCGTGGGAAAGACGGCAACTGCTTTCATCATGCTTCCTCTGCCTGTTCATAGATATTGCGCCACGAGATTGCTCCCAGTTCCAGCGCGTTGTTCAATGTCTGGATGTTTTTCAAGCCTTGATCTGCCAGCCAATCTTCTAAGGCCGCAACGCCGTTGCGGGCGTAGACCGCAATCGCATCTTGCCATGTGGCGCGTCCGCACAAGATACCTGAATAGTGCACACCCACCTCTGCTGCCAGTTCCAGCATTTCGCAGAATACCTCGTTTGAGGTTCCCGCGCTCAGGTAGATAAACGGTTTATCAGTTGCTGCCGCAGTCTTGCGGAAATGCTCGATGGCCTCTTGGCGCGAGTAGGCTGTCTCACCCCCAGCAAAAGAGCGCGTGCCTGCCACAAAAGCGGGATTGACGGGTATCTCGACTTTGAGAATATCGACGCCATAACGTGCGCGCGCAAACTCTTTCATCGTCTGCAAGACATAATCCGGCTTCTTGCTGGCAAAAGCTACTCCCTTTTCATTGCCGATCTCATCGTCGTAGACCAGCGGCTCCAGGAAGAACGGCACATCAAGAGCGGCACATTCTGCGCCAATGCGCTCGACATATGCCTGCTTGATTGTGTTAACCTGTGCGCTATCGTAGGGATTGTAGTAGAGTAAAATCTTGATGCCTTGCGCCCCTACTTCGACTAGACGCCGCACGCTCCACTCCGGTATCAGGTCTGGCAAGCGGCCTTTAACGTGAAAATCGTAGCCCGATTTTTCGTAGGCAAGCAGTACGCCACAAGCAGGACTTCGGCTAGCGATAACGTCCAGGCTGTATTCTGGGTCTAAGAGAATGGCACTGGTCTGGGGCGTGAGAACGTGCGT
>DAICZM010000286.1:0-3679 GCA_027311145.1 Ktedonobacterales bacterium | reverse complement strand
GTGCGTGACAGCGGACTTAAAGGTCAGCATATCTGCTGCTGTGGCCTGACCAGAGGCTCCGCGTGCTTTCGCGATAGCTTCCAAGAGATTGCCGCGATGGTCAACAGCTAGAGCGGCGATGATGCCATGCTGGTTGGAACAAGCGGTGAGGCAAGCGAATTTGCCTGCTGTGATTTTGACTTTCATTGCGTTCTTCTTTCTGGCCTAGAATTTTCTCGACCATTCTTTCGGCCAGCGTTCGACCACTACTTTTTTCTCGGTATAGAATTCGATGGCGTCGCGTCCTTGTGCGTGCATGTCGCCAAAGAAGCTGCCTTTCCAGCCGGAGAAGGGGAAAAAAGCCATTGGAGCCGCAACGCCGATATTGATGCCAATATTGCCCGCCCTCGCCTCATAACGGAATTTGCGTGCTGCCGCACCACTGCTCGTAAAGAGACAGGCCATGTTGCCAAACGCGGTGGCGTTGACCTGTTCAATGGCCTCATCTATCGTCTGCACATGCATCAGGCTGAGGACTGGGCCGAAAATCTCTGTACCAGCGAGATCGCTGCGTGGATTGACCTCGTCTAGGACTGTTGGGCGTACAAAGTAGCCGTTCTCATAGTGGGGAATGGAGGAGTTGCGCCCATCAACCAGGACTTTTGCACCCTCGCTGACGCCCTTAGCGATCAGCGATTCGATGCGCTGCTTGCTTTCAGCGGTGATAACTGGTCCCATCTCGACATCTGACTCAAGCCCATAGCCTACTTTGCGTTTGCTGGCCACTTCACTGATCTGCTCGCGAAATATGCGCCCAGCCTCACCAACAGTGATCGTCACAGATGTGGCAAGGCAACGTTGTCCAGCGCAGCCAAAGGATGAGTCGGCAATGATGCGTGTCGCCATCTCCATGTCCGCGTCAGGCAGGACGATGACCGGGTTTTTCGCGCCCCCCTGGCATTGGACACGCTTGCCGTTTGCTGCTGACCGACTGTAGACGTACTTCGCGACGGGCGAGGAGCCGACAAACGAGATGGCTCGCACGTCCGGGTGATCGAGCAGCGTATCCACGACTTCTTTGCCACCGTTGATCAGAGTGACGACGCCAGGCGGGAGACCAAGCTGGTCGATCAGATCAAAAACCCTGCTCATTGTCATGGGGACTTTCTCAGATGGCTTGAGTACGAAGCAGTTGCCGCAAGCAATCGCGTAAGGTAGGAACCAGAGCGGGATCATGCCGGGGAAGTTGAATGGTGTAATGGCTGCTACCACGCCGACGGGCTGGCGAAACATAAGCTCATCAATGCCGCGTGCGATGTCTTCTGAATTATAGCCCTGCATCAAGATGGGAATGCCAGTTGCCACCTCGACGTTCTCGATACCACGTTGTAGCTCGCCGCGTGCCTCGTCCATCGTCTTGCCGCATTCTTCCACCGTCAAGCGGGCGATTTCGTCTAGGTGGGTGTCGAGCAGCGTTTTGAGTTTGAAGAGATATTGAACGCGCTGAAGTGGGGGCGTGCGCCGCCAGCCATCAAAAGCTGCCTGTGCTGCCTGTATCGCTTCGTCTACTTCGTCCGCAGGGGAGAGCGGCACGCGCACTATCGCCTCACCTGTCGCGGGATTGCGCACATTGAGAAACTCACTGGCTCGTGAGGGCTTCCATGTTCCTCCAATATAGTTGAGTAATTGTCCATTCTCTCGCATGATGTTTCCCTCCATAGAGAGCAGGACGGAGGTAAGCTCCGCCTATATATGCATAAAATACGCTTTTCTAGTAATACCGCTCTTGTTGTCGCATACCCGCCCATGCTGCACGTGCCTCCTGGACGGAAGGCATGGTGTTGACCTCTGCGACGGGTACATCCCACCAGCCTTCATAGCCAGGGATGCTCACATAGCGATCATTTTGAATGTAGATCACCGACGTGCGATCAGTATGTTGCACCGTTTTGAGTGCTTCTACAAAATCTGCTCGTGTTTTGCATTCGATCACGTGCGCCCCCAGGCTGCGTGCGTTGGCAGCCAGATCAACAGGCAAGGTTTGCACTTCTAAGCCTGCCACGTCCGTAGGCCAGTGATTGTTTTCTGGATAGATGTAGCGCGTGCCGAAGCCTTCCTGCCCAAGCGAGCGGCTGAGCGCGCCGATGCTCTTGAAACCGGAATTGTCCAGCAAGACGATAATCAGCTTGTAGTGTTCCTGGATGGATGTCACGATCTCGCTGTTCATCATCAGATAGGAGCCGTCGCCGACCATCACATAGACATCGCGGTTAGGAGCCGCCATTTTGCTGCCCAGGCCACCTGCGATCTCATAGCCCATGCAGCTATAGCCGTACTCCATATGGTAATTCTTGGGGTGACGCGCGCGCCAGAGTTTGTGCAGATCGCCTGGTAGACTGCCAGCTGCGCAGACCATAATCGCGGATGGCTCGCTTAATTCGTTGACGGCTCCGATTAGTTCACCCTGGCTCGGTAGTGGCGTGTTACGTACTGCGTAGATGCGCTCGACCTCTTCCTCCCAAGCGGTGTGCAGTTGGCTGACCTGGAGCCGATACGCAGGGTCAACCGCGTAGTCCGTGAGCCGGCTTAACAGTTCCTCTAATGTAACTTGTGCATCGCCAACCAGTGCGAGGGCAGAGTGTTTGGCGGCGTCGAACGAGGTTACATTGAGATTGATGAAGCGCACATCAGGATTTTGGAAGGCTGTTTTGGACGATGTGGTGAAATCGCTGTAGCGCGTACCAATGCCAATCACCAGATCGGCATCGCGTGCAATCCGGTTAGCGGCAAAGGTTCCAGTTGCGCCAATCGCTCCCAGATTGAAAGGATGGTCATAGCACAGGCTACCTTTGCCAGCCATCGTCTCGCCGACAGGAATGCCTGTTTGCTCGACAAAATGTTGCAAGATGTTGGTGGCGTCCGCGTAGATTGTGCCACCACCCGCTACAATCAGCGGGTGTTTGCTGGCACGGATCCAATTCACCGCCTGTTCCAGTGCGCGAAGGTCTGGACGGTTGCGGGCAATTGTCCAGACGCGCTTATGGAAGAAAGCCAGAGGATAGTCATATGCCTCTGTCTGCACATCTTCCGGCAGGGCTAGCGTGACTGCGCCTGTCTCTGCCGGGTTTGTCAGCACACGCATAGCCTCTGGCAGCGAGGTGAGAGCTTGCTCTGGGCGCGTGATGCGGTCCCAATAGCGACTGACGGGCTTGAAACAATCGTTGACCGAGACATCCTGTGAATGCTCTGACTCAAGTTGTTGCAGGACAGGGGCAACATTGCGGCGGGCAAAAATATCGCCTGGCAATAAGAGGACAGGGAGACGGTTGATGGTCGCAAGGGCTGCACCCGTGACCATATTGGTCGCTCCTGGGCCGATGGACGATGTACAGGCAAATGTCTGCAAACGGTTTTTTGTCTTGGCATATGCGGCTGCTGCGTGAACCATGGCCTGCTCGTTGCGAGCCTGATAATAGCGAAAATCAGGGATTTGCTGCAAGGCCTGTCCGATGCCCGCGATATTGCCATGCCCAAAGATGCCGAAACAACCCGCGAAGAAGGCTTGTTCCTGTCCATCGCGTTCGACATACTGATTTTTCAAAAATGTAATCACGGCCTGAGCCAGTGTCATACGGCTTGTTGCCTGTTCATACATAGTTTTGCTCCATTGTGTTGATCGAGAGATGTAAAAGTTTAGAAG
>DAICZM010000285.1 GCA_027311145.1 Ktedonobacterales bacterium | reverse complement strand
GAACTGGTCTACGACGAGTTGCAAGAGCATCAACAATCCAGCGCGTGCTTGCTGAGCAAGACGGTCCCAACGATCATGCAAGAGGTCTGGGCCTTGCTCTTGGCGCACTACGCCGTGCGCGCCTGGATGATGCGTTCTGCAAGCCAAGTCGACGGTCTGGATGCAGATCGGCTCAGTTTTACCCATGCCATCACCGTGCTGGGAACGGCCTTGACGTTAGGGCAGGCCTGTGCCTGTTTTCCCTCGTGTGACTGGAGAGGGGGAATACTGCGCGAGTTACGCACGGCATCCCATGTATTGCCTGCACAACGGCGAGGCCGCAGTTACCCACGGGTTGTTAAAGCCTCTTCTTGCCGCTTTTGTACCAAACGAGCACAAGACCTTCCTGTCTTGCTTCCCGACCCGAAGAAAACATGGAAGGACTATATTCTCCTCCTGCCTGCTTCTCCAAGTGGGTAGCTTTTCTTCTTATTCGAATGGCATTGTTGAACTGGGTACGCGGCAAGCTCCATATCCGCGCGATACAGGTTCCGGCGCGTCTTGACCGTGTACTACGCTATGGACGCTATGTGTTACTGACGCTCATCCTTTTCCAGACGATTGCATCAGTGCAGCTCTGGTTTGGCAATTACGACCCCTATAAGACCATCTTTGGCCTGGACTGGCTGTTTAATTTCAATCTTGCAACGAGTTGGATTACGTACCTGCTGGCACTTATTGTCCTCACCGCGTCCCTCTTTGTAGAGCGTGCATGGTGTCGTTACGCCTGTCCGCTTGGTGGTGCGATCAGTCTGCTTGGCAAGGCAAGTTTGTTGCGCATTCGCCGTACCGAGGATGCCTGTAAAAGCTGCGCAATATGCGACAAACCCTGTCCAGTGAAATTGAATGTTTCGACGGCCAAGACCATCAGTAGCGACTGTATTGGCTGTCTGGCGTGTGTCGATTCCTGTCCTCGCCCGGGTGCATTAGAGGCCACGCTTGCTCCTGTCTGGCTTGACAGTCTACGCTCGCGCCTGCATCGTACACACACTACCGCACAGGAGGTGTCCCATGCGCGTTAATCGCTTTCTGCTGCCTCTCGTCGCCCTCGTCGCCTTGCTAGGGACAATTTTGCTCGCGCAAGCGACGGGACTGTGGCTGACCAATGGACGCACAGCTATAAGCACTACCCACATGACAGTTGATGACATCAAAGGGTGGATGACATTGCAACAAGTAATCGATGGTATCCCAATGGCGCACGATGAATTGTATGCATTGGCTGGAATACCCGCTGACGTTCCGCCTACGACAGCCCTAAAGGACCTTGAGAGCTTTATATCAGTCACAACATTGCGCGCACGACTGGCAGAACACATGGGAACACCCGTGACTTCGACTAACGCGGGACAGAGTAGTCCAACAGTTTCGGGCACGCCTGGAGCATCCATCACGCCGACGGGAAGTAGCAACGGACAAGTTCTCCCTGCCGATCAAATCAAGGGGCGGATGACGCTCCGTGAAGTCAGCGACCAGTGCGCAGTGCCTTTTGAGCAACTGCTCGCCAGTCTCAAGCTGCCAGCCACCACCAATGAAGGGACTGCCATCAAAGACCTGGTTAGCGCAGGCACACTGACAGATGTAACTGAGGTTCAGAAGGCCGTTGCAGCACTTCAATAGCGACAATAGTTGCGTATAGCTACGCATACAATGCATAATGACTATCAATACGGACAGACGACTGACAACCAAAGCACACCTCTTCATCAAGAAGCAGTGTAACAGGAGAACGGGCTATGAGCCAACGTATTCTCATCGTCGATGACGATAAACAGATCGTTCGTTTGCTAAAAGCCTATCTCGAGCAAGCGGGCTTGCTAACGCTGACAGCATTTGATGGTAACGAGGCGCAACAGGTGATTCGCCGTGAGCATCCTGACCTGATTATCCTGGACCTGATGTTACCGGGGCGCGATGGCTGGGATATCACGCGCTGGCTGCGCGGCGATCCGCACCTTGCGGCGACTCCGATCCTGATGCTGACAGCACGGATTGAGGATATCGACAAGATTCTCGGCCTGGAACTGGGCGCGGACGATTACCTGACAAAACCGTTTAATCCACGCGAAGTAGTTGCGCGTGTGCGAGCCATTCTGCGGCGCACAAGTGGTGGAGCGCACACCTCCTCTATTTTACAGATAGGTGAGCTACGTCTGGACATAGATCAGCACACACTCAACGTCTCTGGCATATTCGTCGAGGTTACACCAACCGAATTTGCCTTGCTTAAAGCTCTGATGGAGCATCCCAATCATGCCTTTACACGCGCCGAACTACTCGAAAAAGCTCTTGGATACTCCTACGAAGGCGTAGATCGGACACTCGATAGCCATATCAAAAACGTGCGCAAGAAAATCGAGCCGGACGCCAGCCACCCACGCTATCTCGAAACGGTTTTCGGCGTCGGCTACCGCATGCGTGATGAAGGGGAGCAGATGACATGAACAGGCTTTGGGTACGTCTCACGCTGGCATTTGTGGCGATCACGCTCGTTGGTGTCATCTCTGTATCCGTGTTGGTTGATATCACGGCCAGTCAGGCTTTTCGGCAGTATGTAGCGCGGCAAGGCATCGGTGTACAAAGTGGGATGCTCGACACCCTTGCCATTTTCTATCAGCAGCATAACAGTTGGAATGGCGTTGCAACCATCCTTGCCAATTCCGCTGGTAACGGGGCGGGCCGAGGAGGACGTGGACGCCCCGCGTTGCTGCTGGCAGATAGCCAGGGACAGATTCTCTATGATGACCATGCCACGCGCACCGGAGGAACATTGACCACTGATGAGCGCGCGAACGCAGAACCAGTGATCGTCAACGGGCAACGTGTTGGTTATCTGCTGATAAGTACCAGTGCCAATGGAAGCTTACCGCCAGCCGCCCAAACATTTCTTGACCAACTCCGTACTATACTGCTCATCGTCGCCTTTGTAGGAGGTGGCCTGGCTATCCTGCTGGGTGTCATCATCAGTCGCACGCTCTCCGCGCCACTGGCAGCACTCGCGCAGGCCGCACGTGCCTTTGCTACCCACGATTGGAAATTTCGCGTCAAGATCGGTGGGACAAAAGAGATTGCCGCTGTCGGCTCTGCCTTTAATGCAATGGCGGCCGAAATCCAGCGCACCGAAACCCTACGGCGCAATCTCGTCGCGGACATTGCGCATGAGTTGCGCACGCCGCTGACGGTCATGCAAGGAAGCTTACAAGCCCTGCTTGACGAGGTGTACCCGCTTGAACGCAGCGAGATTGCCATGCTCTACGACGAAGCCCGCCTGCTGACACGCCTGGTTGACGATCTGCGCGAACTCTCGCTGGCAGACGCGGGACAGTTGCCGTTACAGATACAGTCGGTTACACTCGCGCCTCTCCTCCAGGCGGTTGCCACGCAATTCGCCATCGTAGCCGAAATACAGCACGTTCAGCTCGATGTGGAGATAGACGAACACATGCCCAATGCGCGTGCTGACCCTGATCGGCTTAGCCAGGTTGTGCGCAACCTGCTCTCTAATGCGCTGCGCCATACACCAGAAGGCGGGAAAGTGCAGATCACAGCAACGGCCCATCCGATGATACGCGTGTGTGTGCGCGACACGGGCGAGGGCATTGCCGTAGAAGACCAGCCTCATGTTTTTGAACGCTTCTATCGCGCAGACCCATCGCGGACACGCTCACATGGCAGTACGGGCTTGGGTTTAGCCATCTGCAAAGCATGGCTTGAAGCCATGGGAGGAAGCATTAGTGTAGAGAGCGTACAAGGCCAGGGTAGCCTGTTTTGCTTCACTTTGCCCCTTGAAAACGCAACACAGACACAGTAGTCTTCAAAACTTGAAACAGTGGGTTGCTGATAGCGGTGCGAAGCCACTTGACAAGCACGATCACGGCACATATACTCTTTGACATGGAAACACAGTTCCGACTGACAAAAGATTTAAGACCGATTTTTCTCCCTATCTGCACGACATAAGATGTCAGCTACCTTTACACGCCTATTTTCCTTTACTACACCCTATTTTTATGCTCACCACCACGAGGAAAGCGTATGCCAACAAAATCTGTAACCCTGCAAACCATCAATCAATTCGATCAGCAGCACTTTGTCGAGGCACTCAGCTCACTTTTCGAGGGGCCACCCTGGATGGTAGAACAGGCATGGCAGGCACGGCCATTCCAGGGCCAGACACAATTGCATCAGGCATTGTGCGAGGTTATGTATAAGGCTCCCGTCGCACAGCAGGTTGCGCTCATTCAAGCTCACCCTGATCTGGTCGGACGGGCCGCCCTTGCGGGAACGCTCACCCCTGCTTCCAGCAGTGAACAGGCAGCAGCAGGCTTAGATCGCCTCTCAGCCGAGGAAATTTCAACGTTTACGCAGTATAATCAAAGATATCAGGAATGCTTCGGCTTCCCATTTGTGATTTGCGCGCGTGAGAACAAGAAAGAAAGCATCCTGGCAGGCTTCGCGACGCGCATGGACAACACACGCGAGCAGGAAATCGAGACTGCCCTCGGTGAAATCGCCAAAATCTGCTGGTTCCGCTTGCAAGACTTGCTGGTAGACGCAGATAATAAATGAGGATTGGAAGGTTTTATGGAATACACCATTAGTTATGGCAAACTGTACGTGCCCGTATACCGTGTCTATGCACAACCACTGACAGGCATCACACCCATTCCCGAATCAGCGTTCACGGGCCGCTCAAACACGCTTTTTGCGCTGGAAGTTGATGTCGAGGTCTTTGGCACCAATTTCTTGCCTGCCTATACAGAGGGCGATAATTCAAATGTGATTGCGACCGATAGCATGAAGAATTTTATTTTGCGCCAGGCTCTTGCCTTTGAGGGAGCCACGCTCGAAGCCTTCATCGACCATCTGGGCCGTCAATTCCTGACTACCTATCCTCAAATGCAACGCCTGCGCCTCACAGGTCGCGAACTGCCATTCATGCCCGCTCATGTTCCCAATGCAAGCACGGGAACATTCGGCGAAAGTGCAGTACTCTTTCAGCGCACACATCAAGACTTCGCGCAAGTTGTGATGGATTTCGCGCACGAGAACAATCAACCAGTCTTAACGTCGCATCGCTGCGGGCGTGTCAATCTCGAACTCTTCAAGGTCTCAGGCAGTTCGTTTACCCATTTTGTACGCGATGACTATACCACACTGCCAGAGCGCGTAGATCGCCCCTTATTTATTTATCTCGATGTCTACTGGCAATACACGAATAGCGCGGATATGCTGGCTAACGATCACGCGCACTACATCGCCGCTGAGCAGATACGCGATGCTGTACAGAGCATTTTCCACGAATTTGTCAGCGAGTCCATCCAACATCTGGTTCACGAAATTGGACAACGCCTGCTGGCACGCTTTCCACAGATGGCGGAAATCTCCTTCGAGTCCCAGAATCGCACACGCGACCCAATGGGCACATCGCCAACGAACGAGAAGGTCAGAGTCTACAGCGATCCTTTCCCTGCCTATGGCTCGATTAAACTGACGATGACGAGGTAAGCGTATCATTGTAGAGGCGATCCTCGCGGTCGCCCTGCATCATTACGCTACACAGAAAAGAGTGAAACTATGGGTGGTTATCTTACCACGCATGTGCTGGATACCATGCATGGGCGTCCAGCAGCCAATGTCGCCATCCAACTGTGGCGTATTGATGAGCAACAGCATACTCTGCTCAAAATGGTTGAAACCAATACCGATGGACGCACCTCTGCTCCGCTGCTGACAGAGAGCGAGATGCAGGCCGGTCTGTATGAACTGGTCTTTGCCGTTGGCGCGTATTTTGCAGCACAAGAAGTAACAACGCCAAAACCACCATTTCTGGATGAAGTGCCTGTACGCTTCGGTATCGCAGATACTGAGGCCCATTATCATGTGCCGCTGCTCGTCTCACCCTGGGCCTATAGTACCTATCGAGGGAGTTGAAGTATGACAACACCATATTCCGCCGCTTCTAGCATCTTGCAGCACTGCGAACAGCTTGGCAGCTATAGCGAGGAGACAGAATGTCTGACGCGCCGTTTCGCCACACCACCAATGCGACAGGTTAACGCTGCGGTTACGCAATGGATGCAGGAAGCTGGCATGAGCGTGCGCCAGGATGCCATCGGCAATATCATCGGTCGCTACGAGGCCGATCACGCTGGTGCAAAGACCTTCTTGCTCGGCTCGCATCTCGATAGCGTGCGTGACGCAGGTAAGTATGATGGTCCATTGGGCGTGCTGACCGCTATCGCCTGCGTGCGCCTGCTACACGAGCGTCAACAGCGGCTACCATTCGCTATTGAGGTC
>DAICZM010000284.1 GCA_027311145.1 Ktedonobacterales bacterium | reverse complement strand
GTCTGTGAGTGAACCTTATGCTAAGTTAGTCTCCTTCATGCTGTTCAGAACTCTCTCTCGGTGGCATCCCTTGTTCTGCACCTTCTTTAGGAGGCGTTCCCTGTTCTACATTCTCTCTGAAAAACGGTTCATATTCGGCTTTCCTTGAGGAAATTATTGTATTCAATGCCTTTACCAGTGCGGGTTCTAGTGCTTCTACAAGTGCTGGAGCCAGTGCTTCGGCTAATGCAGGAGCCAGGATTGTCGCCAGCAGAGTTGTTTCAATGGATGGTGTTTGTGCTTCCCCGCGTTTAGTTGATGGCATCAACGCTTCAATCATTGCGACTGTGATAGCATCCTCTGCTCGCGACATGCCTTTGGGATGTGAAGCACTCTCGATCAGTCCCTTCATCAGTACTTCGATCATTGGGTCTATCCGACTCTGCACTGTTGTTTGTCCAGAATTCGCTGCCATGATAATACCTCTCTATCATCTGCCTTGAGTATTGATCAGTTTGTGCTGTACATGAGTATCCAGCATCCATTACTTACGTATGGATGCTGGATACTCATGCTTGCACGAAAACAAGAGGAAACGTGACGCCTTATGCGTTTGCCTTCTCACGCTCTGTGCGACGCGCCATCAAAGTAGCGAGCAGTAATGGCTGGAGAGCATCCTTATGCTCTTCGCGTCTCTCTTGATGAGTTGCCAGTGCAGCGAGGACGATTGGTGGAATTGACATCTCCTCATCCTCACGGCGAGACATCATGGTGGTTATGAGCACTGGAAGAATAGCATTCTCGTGCTCTCTCCGCTCTTCACTGCGCGACATCAGGGTAGCGAGCAGCACGGGAAGGATTTTCTCGCCGCGCTCTTCTTCGCGCTCTTCACGGCGCGACATCAAGGTAGCGAGCAGCACGGGAAGAATTTTCTCACCGCGTTCGCCTTCTTCGTGTTCCTCACGGCGGGACATCAAGGCAGCTAAGAGTAGGGGCTGAATGACTTCACTGCGCTCTTCACGTTTTTCGCTTCGTACATTTGTTGCCATAAAAATCTTCTTTTGCTTACATTTTGTGAAATTTCTTGTAAAAGAACAAAAAATCCCACAAGAACTATTTATTGCTACTATACGTGCAGATTTCTATTTGTACCCTTGATCATAGATTTCTGCATCGCCAAAAGTGCTTGCTGCACTCAAAATTCTTGGTACTTTTGGGAAAAAGTACCACTATTAAGCGGTGAAAAACGATAAGGAATGAAAAATTATTGTCTGTAAGGAAACGACTAAAGTGATATTTAGCAGCTTACAAACGAACCATTCGTATATTCAACATACAATAAATACTATACGTTATCTGCGTTGGTATGTCAAGGCTTTGTCGTTAATTCATCCATTATTTATGCTGATAAATATGTATTATCTCTAGAAAGAACGTGCCGTAGAGCATTTATTCGCATCATTTAGGGAATAACACTTTCTTGATGTTACCAAACACGTTATAATCTATAGAAGGGTTAAATTTGCCTCCGCATTGTTTACAACAGCTCATCTACCAGCCTGCATAAGATGGAATAGCCCTTAGACGCTTGTGAGAGGACAGCCGACAGAGGCGTATTAAGCAGGACAAGATAGCGTCTCGTTACTGGCTTTAAGATGGGCTGTGCTGAGAGAGGCAGATTTCGTATCTCATTTATTACGGAGAAGGACTTATGGAAGACAAAAGTTTTCTGCAAGCTATTCAGGGTGTGCAGGATAGGGTTTACGGCCATTTTCAAGAGGCTGTACAACATATGCTCTTGCATCGTACAACAGTAGCTAATGCCACCTTACACATTGAAGATGAAGATGTGCGCGCGGTCATTACTAAAGTGCTGATCACGGATCAGATCATCGCCTTACTCACTTTACTGAAAGATTTACGTATTCTTGACAAAGCGCAGTACGATGAATTTACCGCCTATCTTCGGCGTTCTCTGACGTTGTAAAGATAACTTATTAAGATAATAAATGTATTTGTAACTTTCATGTGAAATGGACATTTGCAATGATAAGGAGTGATAAGTAACGAAAATCGTGCTGGAGAGGTGTGCTGACGTACATCTCTCCAGATATTGAACGCGCGCAACCTCTCACATCGAGGTCGGCTGCGTCACCATCTTTGATATGATAATTGGGCGTATCAACATTGCCACTCAGCCCATACCGTCAGTAGGGTCGCTAAAGAGACACGCGATAAAGATGTTCATTCTGCGCCTTCACTTGTAAATCGCTCGAAATCGGCTGGCAACGCAATGCCGAAGTGCTGGCAAAGCGCGGCGACATCGTGGTAGTCATCCTCGTCGAGAGGATAGCCAGAGTGAAATTTTATCAGCCAATCGACGGTAATGCATCTCACCGGGTAGCCCTGGATGACGCCGCTACCAGTCAATGACTCGAATGGATAGGCAACGCCGAAGACGTGCTTGCCCTCGGCGTCAAAGGTGTAGGAGTGGAGATCTACCTCGTGGCCTGCATCATCGCCCAGCACAAAATTGCATTCCCAGCTATCGCCGCGTGGCACCTCTCTGTACCCACATTCCTCTAGCAAGGCGCGCAGTTTGGGAACATCCTTGTGTTGTAGGGCAATATCTAAATCGTTGTGGCGGCGCGTCTGTTCGCCTAGGAGTGCATCGACGCTCCAGCCGCCATCGACAATCACGTCAATGCTATGCTGCGCGAAAAACCGCAAGAGTTGAACTGCGCTATCGCCGCTCATCTCCAGCTGGCTTTTCCGCTCAAAACTATCGGGTGTTTTCATGTTTTATCAGCGCGCACGCTGTTATAGGTCGCGCCCCTCGCCGTTCAGCACGGCATGCACATATTCTTCGACATAGTGCCGCTCATCCACGCCATCGATAATCATGCACTCGGCAATGTCCACCATGTAAGGAGCGACCTCGTTCAATACACTGATGATGGCGCGCTCATTGCGGCTATTGGCATCATGGTCGGTAATAAAGGCAAACAGTTCGTCGGTAAGCTTCTCTTCGTCCGCGAGCAATTGGAAGACATTTGGCATCGGAGACCGCCTTTCATCAGGATTCAAGTATTCAAAAAAGGTCAATATGTGTCAAAATTGATCGAGTAGACACTCATTGTAGTAATCGTAAGAGCAAACGAGGCTATATGTCAAGCGTTCAGATATCCTGTATATTGCCGTGGCGTCCGTGTCCGCTGGCAAAACGGCTTGCACCCGTTTGCGTCTCGCCTGATTTGATGACCGCTATGCCACGCCGCGTCTCGTTGCGCAGGGCTTCAGTGAGCGGAAGTGACCATTGTTCGTAGAGCGAAAGGCGATCTGAGCGCATACAACCTTGTGGAAAATGCGCCAGTTCCTGGGCAAGTGCCAGTGCGGCAGCTCGTGCCTGACCTGCTGCCACCAGCCGATTTGCCAGCCCCATCGTCAATGCCTCCTGTCCAGAGACGCCACGCCCGCTGAGGATCATGTCCAATGCGTGGCTCTGTCCAATCAGGCGCGCCAGACGAATGGTGCCACCATCGACCAATGGCACACCCCAGCGGCGACAGTAGACACCAAAAACCGCATTTTCTGCCGCCACACGCAGATCGCACCACAAGGCCAGTTCCAGACCTCCCGCGACGGCGTAGCCCTCGACCGCCGCGATCACTGGTTTGCTCAGCAGCAGGCGTGAGACACCAAGCGGGGCATCGCCCTCTTCGGCAACGTGCAGGGCGCGCTCCTCTTCGCCGCTGGCAATCGCCTTAAGGTCGGCTCCCGCGCAAAATGTCCCACCTGCTCCTGTTAAGATGGCGACATTGAGCGTGTCATCGGTGTCAAAGGCGCGCAAGGTTTGGGCCAGAGCGAGGGCGGTTGGACCATCAATGGCATTGCGTACCGCTGGTCGGTTCAGTGTGACGAGCAGCACGGTGTCAATGCGTTCCGTGATGACGGATTGTTCCTCTTGCATCTTTCTTGCATCTCCTGTATACTAGACACGTACAAAAGCATTATACCTTCCTGTGTTGATGAAGGGGAGTAGCCTGCGAGGGATAACAGCGAGCCGACGGATGGTGCAAGGTCGGTAGTTCTAGTGGGCGAACGGCACTTTGGAGCAGGAATCTTCCATAAATGAGTGGCTTCACTTGGTACAGTGAAGAAGCAGGGTGGAACCGCGCATGTTTCCTCTCGCGTATTGGCCCCAGGCTAACGCGGAAGCATTCGTCCCTGGGCGTATTGGACGCCTGGGGCTTTTTTATTGTCTAGAAGGAAACCACTCATGACACAGTTAGAAGAGCAGCCAACGGCGAAAGAGACTCCGTTGGTGCCAATCGAAAAGGTCGTTGCCCTTAGCAAGCGGCGCGGCTTTGTCTACCCCAATTCAGAGATTTACGGTGGCGTCGCGGGCATCTATGATTTTGGCCCGCTGGGCGTCGAGTTGCGCAACAATATCCGTCGCTACTGGTGGTGGTCGATGGTGCAGTTGCACGATAACGTTGTGGGCATTGAGGGCGCGAATATCACGCACCCCCGCGTCTGGGAGGCCAGCGGTCACGTCGAGAACTTTGTGGATCGCTTGACCGAGTGTGCCAACTGCAAACGCCGTTTTCGTATCGATCATCTGCCCGAAGAGAACTGGGAGCAGAAGAAATGTCCCAACTGCGGCGGCAAACTGGGCGAGCCGCGCAACTTCAATCTCTTGATGGAGACCTACCTGGGCGTCGTCGAGGGTGAGCGCATGAAAACTTACCTGCGCGGTGAGGCGTGCCAGAACATCTACCTAGACTACGACAACGTGCTCAAGTCCTCGCGTGTGCAGGTTCCTTTCGGCATTTGCCAGATCGGGAAAGCCTATCGCAACGAGGTCACGCCTGGCAACTTCCTGTTCCGTCAGCGCGAGTTCGAGCAGTGGGATCTGCAATTCTTTGTCCATCCCAGCGAGATGCAGCAGTGGTTCGATTACTGGAAAGAGTTCCGCTTCAACTGGTATCATAGCATTATCACGCACAAGGATCGTCTGCGCTTCCGTCCGCATGCTGCTGACGAGCTGGCCCACTATGCCAAGCAAGCCTTCGACATCGAGTATCGCACCATTCTTGGCTGGCAAGAGTGGGAGGGCATTCACTGGCGGCAGGATTGGGACCTCTCGCGGCACAGCCAGTACAGCGGTCAGGATTTGAGCTACACCGACCCAATCACAAAGGAACGCTACATCCCCTGGATCGTCGAGACCTCCGGCGGCGTTGATCGCACTTTCCTCAACCTGTTGCTCGACGCCTACGAGGAAGAGCCAGACCCATCTGGCCGCGAGAGCGAGACGCGCACGGTCCTGCATCTCAATCCGATGCTGGCTCCAGTCAAGGTTGCTGTGTTGCCCTTGCAGAAAAATAAAGAGGAACTGGTTACGACGGCGAAAACCCTGCACAAGAAACTGCAACGCCTGATGGTTGCGCAGTATGACGAGGTGCAAAACATCGGTCGCCGCTATCGCCGCCAGGACGAGATCGGCACGCCCTATTGTGTCACCATCGATTTTACGACGCTGGAAGACCAGACAGTCACGGTGCGTGAACGTGACACGACGGCACAGACACGCATCCATATGGAAGAATTGCCGATGTACCTGCTTGAGCGCGTAACCTGGAAATAAAAGCTGGTGGGGTTTAACGAATAAATCTCATGCAGGCGTGTGACGGCACGTTCCTTTGTCATCACATGCCTGCTCATGTAACCCCTAGGGAACGTGATAGCAGACGCTCCCTTCCACTCCCGAACCCTCTAGTGTTAGTTAGTCTTTGTAGTTAAGGAAGGCGTTTTGGATTTCTCAAATCGTTCTATATCGATGGGCAACGCTACACGCATGTAGTAGTATGCAAATGCTTGGGCTAATTTCTCTTTGTAGGGGGAAAGAAGGCGCAATCTTTTACCTTGTGATTGAGCCATATATTTCATCGCATCATAAGGAATACTATAAACCAATCCTAAATCTACTATCTGTATATCACATGGCAGATCTGCAACGTCTGATTGATTTAGCATGCAATATCTATGATATCGCCCTTGCCTGATGCTTTCCAGTTTCTCTAATTTCTTAAATTCAGCATTAACACTCTGGAAATCCTTATATGACCAACGTGGACAAACAAGAACGTATTCAATTTTCCCATTGCCTAAATCGCAAGATTGGCTTACAATAACTAAATCATAAGTATTGATGTCTGCTGTTACTGTATATGGAACAGTAACAGTATCATCTCCATTTACGTCGGATATTGTATATGTGGGGGTAACTGCCCAGGTTCGCTGGGGGCTTGCCAAAAGGCCTGAAAACCTGTAAAGTACAACAATGAGTCTTGAAGAAGA
>DAICZM010000283.1 GCA_027311145.1 Ktedonobacterales bacterium | reverse complement strand
GAGAATGTGAGTGGACGAACGAAATCTTCCGCGTGTTCTGTCATGATAACATCAACAAGTGCGCCCGCCTGTTGTAAACGGCTTACCAGTTCAACGGCCTTGTACGATGCTATCCCCCCACAGATACCGACGATGATATGCTTGTTGAGTAACACTGCTACCCTACTTGTCCTCTCCTCTTTGGATATATCCTGATGAGAACACTACTACAATAGCATGTCTGATGACGGTCTCGCAAGTATCAGACCCAGAAGTACCAGCATTGTTTTTTATGAATATGCTGCATGACTGCCAGGTCTGCATGACTTACTTCTTATTATGAGAAACGCGAGTAGGGCCGCCTTTGGGGGATGGAGGCGCCGATGCTTATGAAGTTGCTCCCTCCCCGTGTGTTTAGGCCCGCACATCCTTCCTTTTGAGGAAGTAGGCGATAGCAAAACCGAGTGCGACAATCATAGCGACTAAGATAAACCATACCAGGAGCAGGTGGAGAACCGCTTGTGCCCCGCTCGTTGTCGAGAAGAGCGTCCCCTGATAAATGAAATTGTCGCCTGCCAGAACTTTATCCCCATGCAGGCCAACGGTGGAACCCATGCCCGCCATCGCCCAGTGGGCCGAGAAAAAGATGCCAATGAATTGCAAAATGGGACTATTCAGGGCAAAGATCGCTCCTGAAAAAATGATCTGTGGGATCAGGATGAGCGGCACAAAACTCATGGCGCGGTCATTGTTTGGCACAACCGCCGAGAGTACGAGGCCAAGCATCAGGCCGGCTAGCGAGGTCAGAGACAGGGTAATGTATATTTCCAGCACCGATGGTAAGAAAGTACTATGTTGGAAAGGAGCTTTCGCGTTGACCATGGCGACCAGAATTGCGCTTTGCAGCAGACAGAAAATGCCTAGCACGGCAATCTTGGAGAACATATAGGGCACAATGCCCAGATTCACCGCGCGCTCACGCTGGTAGATGGACGATTCTTTGACGATTTCGCGTGCGCCGTTGATGCAGCCGAACATGACAGCGGCAAAAGCCATGATGAGCAGAATCTTCTGCGCATCTTGTCCAGAGCCAGGGATAATGAATTGCTGCGTGGCTTGTTCAGGCGTGGAAAAGCCATGTTGCTGCATGAAAACCTGACCTTGCGGCGTGTTGAACGCGTTGATCTCGTTCTGGCAACTTGTTCGCGCCCCGACAGTGTTGGGAATTTGTGGATTGGGTGGGCAGGTCACAACGCTGGTGGGCGAAAAGGTTGACTGACTGGCCAGGGCTAGCAGAATCAAGCCAATGGCCGGTGCTTGTAGCAGCAGGATGGCCAGATTGCCCAGATCGTTTTTGAGCAGTTCCATATAGCGCATCGAGAGCAGGCGGAATTGCTTCCAGGGATTGCCGCGCTTGGGCTGCTTGATCGCCGCTGTTGGCGCGAGAACATTGCGACCGGAGGCTGGCCCCTGACTGAGTGGCTCCTCGATATAGCGGCGATATTCTACCGATTGCCTGAAGCGTGCCTCGGCCTGGGCTGGCTCTTTATTCTCATCGCCGTCGGCAGGTTCCAACGCGCTATAGATTTCGGCAAAGTCGGCCTTGTCAAAGTAGACTTTGGCTTCATCGGGTGGCCCGTAGTAGGCCAGACGCCCACCTTTACAGAGGAAACAGACGTAATCGCAGAAGTTGATGTTATTGGTCGCATGCGTCACTAGAATAATGGTGCGTCCTCTATCGGCCAGGCGACGCAATAGAGCCATCATTTTGCGGTCGAGGCCGGGGTCGAGGCCGGATGTAGGCTCATCCAAGAAGAAGACACTGGGGTTTGCCAGCAGTTCGAGGGCGATAGAGACGCGCTTCTGTTGGCCGCCGGAGAGCTTTTTAATCATCAACTGGCGACGATCCGCCATTTCAACATCTTCCAGAACCTCAGTGATGCGTTGTTTGATCTGTTCATTGGTGTAATCATCGGGTAGACGGAGTTTAGCGGCATAGTAGAGCGCGCGCTCGACGGTCAAATCGCCGTGGATGATATCTTTTTGTGGGACATAGCCGAGTTGCGTGCTGAAGGCGGCCAGATGCTGGTAGTAGTCTTGCCCATTGTAGTAAACCTTGCCATCTTGTGCTGGGCGTCGCCCATTGAGTGTGTCCATTAATGTCGATTTGCCCGCGCCCGAACCGCCAACGATGGCTACAAAGGTGCGCGGCGGAATGACCAGCGAGATATCGTTCACTAGGACCTTATGTCTATCACCGAAACGTTTGATGTGCGCAGCATCAATGCGAATGCTATTGCTTTCGTCATATTGTGTCAGTTGTGTGCCAGTGTAGGTGAGCCTAAAGGGGCCGATGCGAATCTCATCGTTCGGCTTGAGCAGTTGTTTGCTGATGCGTGGCCCGTTGACATAGACATGGTTGGTGCTACCCAGGTCTTCGATGCGATAACCGCCCTGTACCTGGACCAGACGGGCGTGATGGCTAGAAACTTGTGGATGGTTGAGGACAACATCGTTGTCTGCCACACGTCCGATGGTGATCGTTGGCTTGTTGAGTGGAATAGGGCGGATGTCCGGCAAGCGTTGCTGGGTAGCCCCCGTGCCATCATTATAGGTAATCGAGACATACGTGCCATGCTCGTCACTAATGCGAAAGATATCGCCACGTGCCAGGATGGTGCGAAAATGTTCATCACCAGCAATGGTGCGCCCATTGTAGATCAGGCCATTCGCTGTACGTGCCCGTTCGGGATGAGGATGAATCAGCACAAATTGCATGCCCTCGCGCACAATTTGTACGTGGCGTGCGGAGACGATGGGTGTATCAATCACGAGGTCATTGCGCAGGTCACGTCCGAGACTGAGAACTGGCTTGTCTATCTCATAAATACGTTTTTGCGGATTGCTATTGTTGCTAATCTCTAAGACGGGGCGACCACTTGGAGCCGTGCCATCAAAAGTAGCGCGTTCGGTTCCCATCGGGCCGCCTTGCCGGATATTGGCTTCTGGCCGCTGTTGTAGCTCTATGGGCGGTTGGGCCTTGATCGTTGGGCTATAAGGCGCAGGACTCTCTGTCTGTGGAAAACTCACTTGAGCTTGTTGTGGAGGACGAGAGTCAATGGTAGCTCCCTGTGGCGAAAAGGCGGCATGCTCATCTGGGGTGTGTAGCACGAGAGGTCCCTGCTGTAAACTGCTGTCCTGGGGCAGCGATGGTGCAGGGGCCGCAGGAGGCGTTCCCAGATTTCTTGGTGCAGGCGATGGCGCACTGGGGCGAGGGGCCGATGGGATGAAAGATGCCTGTGGTGTGGGTGTGGGGGCAAGGGGCATGGCGGGAAAGGGCACTTGCTCCAGCTCTGTCGCGTTCGCGTCATGCACGGTTGGCAACATCTCGTCATACTGGAAAATGAAGGTTGTTGCCCCCGTCCCTAAGCCCACCGTGTCGCGATTATGTAAGAGATTTTCTTGCACTTCGCGCTGATTGACGATGACTTTGTTTTGTTGAGAGACATTTTTTACAAACCATGTATCATTATTCAAGAGAATTTGAGCATGGCGACGTGAAACGGACTTTTCCTGCTCCGAGATAATAATGTCGCTACTCGGGTCACGTCCTATAGTGATAAAGGTTTTATAAATGGGGTATGACTGGCCTGCATGTGGGCCAGTAAGAAAGGTTAGTGTGGCAAGTGGCTGTGGTGTCTGTTGTGTATTCATATAAAAAACAACGAGCCGTAGAAGCCGCCAGCACAATATGACGGAGAAGTACGGCATCTCCTTTCTGCAAAGCAACCAAGATAAGATTACCTGATCGCATGGTGAGGACGTGCCAGGGTTCCTCGTAGTGCAATTATACTGTAGTGCTATACGGCTGGCAAGAAGAAAACGTGGGAAACTCTAAAATGTCTCGCAAGAGTCTGTTTGGGGCGTGCTGTACCACGCCCCAAACAGATTTACAATGGAATGTTGCCGTGCTTCTTGGGCGGGTTGGTATCGCGCTTGTTTTTCAGCATTTCGAGGGCGTTAATCAATTTCATGCGTGTGAAACGCGGCTCGATCACCTCGTCAATATAGCCACGACTGGCGGCAATATAGGGATTGGCGAACTTCTCGATGTAATCCGCGATTAATTCTTTGCGTCGTTGTTCGGGGTTGGCCGCGTGTTCAATCTCATCCTTAAAGAGAATATTGACGGCTCCTTCGGCTCCCATCACCGCGATCTCGGCGGTAGGCCAGGCATAGTTGATGTCACCACGCACATGTTTACTACTCATGACATCGTAGGCTCCGCCATATGCCTTGCGGGTAATGACGGTAATCTTGGGAACGGTGGCCTCGCAATAGGCGTAGAGCAGTTTGGCTCCGTGCCGAATGATGCCGTTATGCTCCTGTCCTACGCCGGGCAAGAAGCCTGGCACATCCACAAAGGTGATGATGGGGATGTTGAAGCAGTCGCAGAAACGGACAAAACGTGCAGCCTTGTCTGAGGCATTGATGTCTAGCACGCCCGCTAGGGCACGTGGTTGTTGTGCAACGATGCCGACCGAGCGACCATTGAGACGCGCAAAGCCCACGATGATGTTTTTCGCAAAATGTGCTTGCACCTCAAAGAAATCGCCATCATCGACGACATGCCGAATGACCTCTGTGATGTCGTATGGCTTGCTGGGATTGTCGGGGATGATGCTATCTAACACTTCATCGGCACGGCGCGGTGAATCCTTTGGCGTGACATGTGGTGCGTCATCGAGGTTGTTGGACGGAATAAAGCTCATCAATTGGCGTATCTGACGGATGCATTCCGGCTCACTGGGGCAGGCAAAATGGGCAACGCCGCTCGTTGCATTGTGTACCCGTGCCCCGCCGAGGTCTTCAAAGGTGACATCCTCATGTGTGACGGCCTTGAGGACATTGGGGCCAGTGACGAACATATAGCTCGTCTCTTCGACCATGAAAATAAAATCGGTGATCGCGGGTGAGTAGACAGCCCCGCCTGCGCAGGGTCCCATGATGGCAGAGATTTGGGGTACGACGCCTGATGCCAGCGTGTTGCGCAAGAAAATATCGGCATAGGCTCCCAGACTGACGACCCCTTCTTGGATACGTGCGCCACCGGAGTCGTTCAGACCGATGACGGGCGCACCATTCTTCATTGCCAGATCCATGATCTTACAAATTTTCTCGGCGTGGGCCTCAGAGAGTGAGCCACCGAAGACGGTGAAATCTTGTGAGAAGACATAGACGAGCCGTCCATCAATCTGCCCATAGCCTGTAACGACCCCATCGCCGGGGATGCGTTGCTCATCCAGGCCAAAGTCGCTTGAACGATGGGTAACGAACATATCTAGCTCGTTAAATGTGTCGGGGTCGAGCAGGAGATCGATGCGCTCACGGGCCGTCAGTTTGCCCTTCTTGTGTTGTGCCTCGATCCGTTTAGGGCCGCCGCCTTGCATGGCATCAGAGCGCAACTGATGCAAATCCGTGATTTTCTCCTGCGTACTTTTGATACCTGGGGTATCTTGTGAAGCTCGTTCGCTTGTGGTCATAAAGCTATCTCCATTGACATCTGTGCCGATTGAATGCTCTAGTCAGTATAGCATGCGATTTTCATTGCTGTCTAACGCGCAGTTTCATCGCTGCGGTGATTCAGCCAGGGCCTGGAACATATAGCAGTTGAAGCGCACGGCACGCTGTAGGTCTGAGAGGCGAATATGCTCATTGGGGGCATGTGCGCCACTATCCCAGTAGGATGGATTGCCAGGAGCTGAGAGACCTGGCAGGCCGACATGGTGGCGTAGCGGCCCCAAGAATGGCAACGTGCCGCCGAGGATGGGTGTGATAGAAGGTGTGCGGCCTTCATAGGCACGGGCAATAGTGGCGATGCGCTGTGCAAAGGCATCCTCGATAGGCGTGACGACTGGCTCAGCAGCACCGAAGAGCGTGATAGCGATATCGTCGTAGCCCTCGGCTTTGAGGTAGGAGCGCAATTTTGCCAGGATGTCGTGCGGGTCTTGATCGGGAACGAGGCGGAAATCAATTTTCGCCATGGCTTTCGCGGGCAACACGGTCTTCGTGCCCTCGCCCGTGTAACCACTAACGAGACCCGCGAGGTTGCAGGTGGGCGTGAGCGCGGCATATTCACGCAGAGCTGCCCCGCGCTGTCCACTGACAAATTGCGTGATCTGGTAGCGTGCCATCATCTGTTCGTCCATCTCGGCCTGTTGCGCGAGAGCCGCTTGCTGTGCCGCTGTGAGTGGGCGCACGGCGTCATAGAAGCCAGGGATGCGCACGCGCCCTTCTGGTGTGCGCAAGGTGGCTAAGGCTTGCACAAGCCGCCAGGCTGCGCTAGGCAAGATGGCCGCAGTGCCGGAA
>DAICZM010000282.1 GCA_027311145.1 Ktedonobacterales bacterium | reverse complement strand
GTGCTAGAGCATGGAGAGGCGCAAGCACTGTTTGACGATATTATCGATAATATTGAGTTATGTCTGGCGCGACAGTGCATTCATGGTGATCTCTCGGCCTATAACCTGCTCTATTGGCAAGGTGTCGTGACGTTGATCGACTTTGCGCAAGGTGTTGACCCGCACTACAATCCCGATGTTTATCCGCTGCTTGTGCGTGACATCGAGCGCGTCTGCCAATATTTTAGCCGCTATGGTGTTCAATCCGAGGCTGAGGACTTGGCCCATGTTATGTGGCAGCGGTACATGGGTGAGAACGCTTAGAAAGAATGTTTTGGCAAGGTTGGAAAAACACTGGGGCGGTGCGCTAAGATACAGAAGAGCATCAATGAGAACACCTAGAGAGAAAGCGAGTCATAACGGGCAATGCAGATTACCATTCAGCCACTCCATGAGGCAGATTTTGAGGCAACCGATCAGATTATTATGGCGGCATACAACATTACGCACAGTCGCAAGGAGGCACTCGTGCGTTACCGCAGTCTGCCATGCAGCCAGGCATTTGTGGCGAAACATAGTGACCTCGTCGTTGGTTTTGGCGGCACATTAAACTATGGACCTTTTGCCTATATTGGCCTCATGTCTGTTCACCCTGCCCTTCAGCGACAAGGCATTGGGCATGTATTGCTCGAACACTTGCTGACATGGTTGGATGAACAGACATGCCCAAGCATGTTACTCGATGCAACTCCGCTTGGTGCGCCACTCTATCGTCATTTTCAATTTGTGGAAGATGATCAGACGATGGTCATGCATCTGACTCGACGGGTATCACAACCGCTCCAACTTTCAGAGCATGTTGCTCCATTGCGCATGGAAGAATGGCCGGCTCTGCTTGCTTTTGATACGCCACACTTTTGGGCCGGGCGTGCTGCTGTGCTTGCTTCATATCGTGACGAAGAAGTGTCGCGTGTGCTAGTGGCACACGCGGGTGATGGAGCGATTAGTGGGTATCTCATTGCACAGGCCCGCACGCTCGGCCCCTGGGTTGCTACGAACGCGGAGAGTGCCGAATATCTGCTCCAGCACGCGCTGACCTTACCGTTTGATGTGGCTCCGGGCGTGTTTGTCTCAGCGCATAACATTGAAGCATTGCGCCTACTGACCCAGTATGGCTTTCAGCCCCAGCGCGTGTTGAGCCACATGCGCCGGGGCAAGCCATTGAAACGTACACGCCAGAGCATGCTCTATGGGCAGAGCAGTTTGGGCCTGGGCTAACTGGCTTTAACGCCTGCTTCTAGTGTGCGACGTACATCAATAATCCATGGGCCATCGCTGCTCAGTTCGACGCTGAGCTGATCGTTTGGACCCGCTGTCATATCGCGTTCGCCATCGAAGGCTAGCGTCATCTGACGTTGAAAGGCCAGGGGGATGCGCTCATGGAAGCTTAATTCTTGGACATGCTGCACTGAGGCGGTTGCGAAGAGTCCAGGCCCAATTGCTGCTCGCACGGCTTGTCCACCTGGACCAAAGACAAGATGTAAGCCAGATGGGCTATGTGCATCAAGTGGATGGAGCATGCCACCAATTGCGGATAGTCCAATGCACCAGGGTTGTGCACACGTTAAGAAAAGCTGATGTAGGCGATCAATATCCCAGATTGCTCTGGCTCCAATCACATTGTCGGTAGAGATAGCCAGATCGACCAGTGCCAGATCTATGGGTAGGTGTTCGCGATAGAGTCGCAATGTTTTGGCTTGCCAGCAGACGGCGGCTTGTGGCACTGTACCCATCGCGATCATCCCCGCTGCGAGTCCCGCCGTTGTCCCCTCGTGGAACTCAGGGAAGACGTTGTTGGTTCCCGTCGAGATGGGCAATAGGGGAACCTTACTCCCGCAGCCCTTAAAAACAGCCCGATTGGTGCCATCGCCGCCCAATGTAATCAGGCAGGCTACACCGCGTTGCAGCATCATTTCCGCGGCCCGTGTCGAGTCCTCTTGACGTGCTGTGATTTCCATTTCCAATACTTCTGCCTGAAGTGTGGTGTCACCAAGTGCATCTAGTGCCCCATAGCCAATGCCATACGACTCGCGCATGAAGAGTACGCGCTCGACGCCCGCTGTCTCCAAGCCGCGCAGGAGCCGTCGTACAATCGCAATTTTTTCCTGGTTAGAAACAACCCATCCTTGAGCCACGATGCGTCTGATATCTTTGCCACTGGATGGGTTGGCAATAATCCCGACTGTTACCATCCTTTTTATCCTATTATGTCTGTTAAGCGCGTGTCTTTAGCAGGTTCGCGAGGATTGTTGTCACTGCTGCTGGTTGCTCCACTGGTGCAGCATGACCACTATCGGCGATCACATGCAAGGTTGCATCGCTAATGCCAGCTGCTAATGCCTCGGAGAGGGACGGTGGTGTGAGCTGATCTTGTGCCCCCACCATGACGACGGTTGGGCAGTGAATGGCGGAGAGGCGCGTTTGTAGATCAATCTTTGCGACCATTCGGCAGGCCGCGGCAATACTAGCGGCATCGCTGGCAAGCATGCCTTTACGGATTGTGGTCGTCATTTTAGGATTAGCATCCATGAACTGTTGTGTAAAACTGAGTTGCAGCAATTTGTCGGCAATCGCTGCCATGCCGTTAAAGCTGGCACTGCTGGCAAGCTCGAAGAAGAGATTGCGTGTCTCCTGTGGGAAGCTCGCGGTTGTATCGACCAGTGCGAGGGCTGCGACCATTGTGGGCGTGCTGGCAGCCAGTTCCATTGCGATCATGCCGCCGAGCGACAGGCCAGCAAAGACGGCGCGCTGAATGCCCAATGCTGCCAGTAAGCCTTTAAGGTCCGCGACGTGTTTGGCCAGTGTGTGCGCTCCGGTTGGGCGTTCGGATGCGCCGTGGCCGCGTAAGTCATAGCTGATAATCTCCACCGCAGGAAATTGACTTTGATCGAGGCCTGCCCATAGGCTCATGCTGCTCGCAAGGCCGTGAATTAAGATCAGGGGATAGCCGCTCCCACTGCGTTGAACTGCTAACGAGATGCCATTGGCAGAGATTTTCTCCAGAACGGGGCCGTTAGCCATAGCTGTTTTTGCTACAATGGCCTGCTCGCTGCCCGCGGCTACTGCGATCTGGGCTAAGATAGCACCTACACCCAGCTCCTCGCCTTCTTGCGCGATAATGGTCAAAATACCTGTTGCTCCCGCCTCGATCTCGTTATTGAGCTTGTCGGTTTCAACCTCACACAGTGGCTCGCCCGCTGTCACCATCTCACCGTTTTGCTTATTCCAGCGCACAATCGTGCCGGCGGTCATGGTCATCCCGAGTTTTGGCATGAAGACGTCCATTGCTATTTGCTCCCTCTCGCATCGATAGTGGATCATCAATGCACGTGGTGACGTATGCGGTGCGGTTATACTCCACCACGTGCTTGTTTCCTAGCGTCCACACGCCTTTCGTGCAGCTACCACAATCTTCTCTGGGCTTGGCAGATAGGCATCTTCAAGCACAGGACTGAAAGGGACAGGGGCATGTGGTGGTGTCACGAGTTCGATGGCGGCATGCAGCGATGAGAAGCCCTTGCTGGCAACGATACCCGCGATATGCGAGGCAAGGCCACACATGGGATTTGCCTCGTCCGCGATGACGAGACGACCCGTTTTCGCGACCGATTGCAAAATTGTGTTCTCGTCAAGTGGCGAAACGCTGCGCAGATCAACCACTTCGGCATCAATGCCATCTTTGGCGAGTTCTTCGGCTGCCGTCAGCGCGTGGCGAGCTGTCATGCTCACACCGACAAGGGTCACATCTTTGCCAGAACGCGAAATTGCGGCTTTGCCAATAGGAACAATATATTCGCCTTCCGGCATCTCACCTTTCATCTGGTACATTGCGATATGTTCGCAAACGATGACAGGGTTGCCATCGCGCAAGGCAGCTGTGAGCAATCCTTTGGCGTCGGCAGGATTAGAGGCGGCAACGACTTTGAGGCCAGGAATGTGCGCAAATATGGGGTAGAGGGACATCGAATGTTGCGCGGCTGCGCGGAAGCCACCGCCAATGATTGTGCGAATGACGACGGGGATCGAGGCTTTACCACCAAACATGTAGCGCATCTTGGACCCCTGATTGAGCATTGAGTCCATGCAACTGCCGATAAAACTGCAAAACATCAGTTCTGCAATTGGCACGAGGCCTGTGGAGGCGGCTCCCACAGCTGCACCAATAAAGGCAGACTCTGAGATAGGCGTATCGCGCACACGCACGCGCCCAAATTCTTGCACAAGTCCTTTTGTTACACCTAGCACGCCGCCCCAGGCCTCGTCGTCTTCCAGATGTGGGAGCGTTGCACCACCCGCAACATCTTCACCCATCAGAATCACACGTGCATTGCGCCGCATTTCCAGGCGAATTGCATCGTTGATTGCCTCTGCAACCGTGACTGTTCGGGTCTGCATCTGTACTGCCATGAAAGTTCTCCTTCTGTCTCTATGCCATGACATATACGTCGGTTGCGACCTCAGACAGGTCGGGATAGGGACTCTGATCAGCAAAAGCGACCGCGTTCTTGATACTCTGGCTGATCCGTGTATCGATTGCGTCCAGCTCTGTGTTCGTCAGCAGTGCCTGCTCGGTCACGCTTTTGCGGAAACTCGCAATAGCATCGCGTTCCATCATCGCGTGCTGAAGCTCATCTGTTTTGTACAATTGCTGGTCGCCCTCAAAGTGGCCATTGTAGCGGTATGTTTTGCATTCGATCAGGCTCGGCCCCTGCCCACGGCGGGCGCGGTTGATTGCCTCGCGGGCGGCCTCATAAACTGCGAAAACGTCCATGCCGTCAACTGAAACGCCCGGTACGCCATAGCCAGCAGCGCGGTCACTGATGTTTTCAATTGCGCAGTGGTAAGATACTGGTGTAGACTCGGCAAAGCCATTGTTCTCTGCTATAAAAATAACAGGGAGTTTCCAGATTGCTGCGAGGTTGATCGATTCGTGGAAGGTTCCTTGTTCGGCTGCCCCATCACCAAAGAAGCAGATACAAACCTGATCGGTTCCCAGGACCTTTGCGGTCAATGCGGCTCCACAGGCTAGTGGAGGGCCACCACCGACGATGCCATTCGCACCTAGCATGCCCTTGCTGACATCGGCAATATGCATGCTGCCACCTTTGCCTTTGCATAGGCCGGTCGCCTTGCCAAAGATTTCTGCCATCATGCCGTCGACATCGCAACCTTTTGCGATACAGTGCCCATGTCCGCGGTGTGTGCTGGTAATCTTGTCATCTGCCCGTAGGTTGCTGCATACTCCGGTTGCTACGGCCTCTTCGCCCGCATACAGATGCACAAAGCCCGGAACGCGCCCCTTCGCAAATTCCTCTTTGACACGCGTCTCAAACATGCGGATAGTTACCATCGTCTCATAGAGTTGCAGCAGTGTCTCTTTATCAAGCTGCATAGTGCCTCCTTGTCCATTCCTGACAACAGTATCAGGTTCTAAACTGACAGCTTCTAGACGCTATAGACTGGTCATTACAAGGTATACCATATGCTTGAGTGTACCTGACTGCTTTGGTCTATGCAATGCCGCCATTTCGCTATTTGAAATTTACAGCGTCATGTGGGGGGCTTGCCAATTCTCAGCATGAAAGACCAACATGGGAAGTAGTTAATGAGGTGAGACAAATACCTGCAAGATAAGTAGGCAAGCCATGCCGCTCAAGATGGTCAGCAGGACATTTTTTGTCCGCCAGGCGACCAGTATCGCGAAAATTCCAGCGATGAGACGGAAATTGCTTAACGCTATCTCTAGTGAACCCTTGGGGAAGAAGAGCGCGGGTGCGATGAGCGCTGAGAGTACAGCGATTGGCACGAAGCGTAGAGCTTGCTGCATGATGGGTGAGATTTGCATCTTGCCCATAAAAACGATAAAGGATAAGCGAATACCCAGTGTTAGTAGTCCAACAATGATGATAGTTGCCCACAGCCATCCCTGTGACATAGTCAACTCCTTAGGCTATCGATGTAGTTTTCTTTAACTCTAGCGTGAGACCGACCGCAATTCCAAGCAGCGCGGCGATGGCAATCCCAAGTTTTAGCGGTAAAGCAATGACGAGCAGCGCGGTCAATGCTGCGGTCAGGGCAGCAGTTGTACTTATGCGGTCTTTGAGCGAGGGCACAACAAGCGCGATAAACGTGAGTGTGGATGCAAAGTCTAGTGACCAGCTTGTGGGGATGTGCCCACCCAAGAAAATCCCTGCTGCTGTACTCAGTTGCCAGGTTGTCCACAATGCCAGCCCTGCCCCCAGAAAATACCAGTGCTTTTGCTTGTTGTCTCCGGGTTTTTGATAGTGCAAAATGGTCACTACATATGCCTCGTCGGTCAAGAGGTATGCCAGCAGCCATTGCCAGAGCGGATGGAGCGCACGCGTGTGAGGGGACACTGATGCACTATAG
>DAICZM010000281.1 GCA_027311145.1 Ktedonobacterales bacterium | reverse complement strand
GTATAGTTTGTCTGTCTTGCGAGAAAACCAGAAGCGGCTCTGCGGATGCTAAAAATATTGCCCCACCCATGTTATTTATAGCGATAGTACTTTCATGGTAGACCGCATATGAAATGTGCAAAGGGGCACACACAGTATGCTATACTCTGAGCAATATTGTGAAAAATAAATGAGGGGTAACGGGTAATCTATGCAAACACCTGACCGAAAACGCTGGAAACTGACAGGAACACGCTCCCAGCTCGCGCTCAAAATAAGCGGCGTGCTACTGTTCTTCATGTTGCTCAGCGTGCTGATCGTCGCGTGTGGTAGCAATACAAGTACGGCCAGCGTCAACCTGGGAGCCCCACCCGTCACCGTCACTATCGACTTGGGCAATAACAATAATACATCACCTACCCCCCCCTTATCACCCTACTGGTGTGGTGCATGGGCCACAGACACTTCGCCTATCTTTAATGCAGCATCGGCAGTTGGTATTTACGCAAAATTCACGCAAAACGTCAATGGCAACCCCGTTGGCATTAGCGGTGCAAGCGCGACAGCCTCAATCACCTGGCCCGACGGTAGCGTCACAACACAGGGAGCGATTACCACCTCCGATGGCCTCGCCGTATTTTTCGTGCCTATCGTCAATCGGACAGATGCCGTCAATCACCTCACCTTTGTGACCGTCTCCTTTCAAAAAGATGGCATTCCGCCCTGCAACGTCACAGCAGACCGGGCCGCATTCTTCACGCTGATTGTCGTTTCACCCACTCCGGGAAAAGGCACACCGGGTTCTCAACAAACCAAGACACCGGGCCATTAAGCCCCGGTGTCTGCCGTCACCGCCAACAATTTCTGTTATAATCGCAAACAGCTCCCTAGCATTTGACAATGTAACCTTCTATGTGCTATTTTTTCAACAGAACAGTTTCGTGACGCACGCCGGCGACAGCCTGATATCGCCCATTTGACATGCTATTCAACAAGTAACGCAGCGTATGGCTTCCATGCAGAGAAACATTTCTACGCTGCTCCAGCAGATCTGTTCTTACTGGCTTCATGCGCTACGTAGCATAACGAAAGGAAAGGGGTTGAGATTGTTTCGCCCGTAATGTAGACTGCGTATGGGCGTGCGAGTTATTCCACATGAATAGCCCAAACATTTCTATTCCGCGCCTCTAAGCAACTCATGCCTGACGCGGCAAAAGAAACCACTCAAACCGATGTATTCCATTGGACAATCGTTCTCGCGTTCCCGTGTCCTGTTGAAAAGCAGAGAGGACGCGACTAGCTAAGATGGAGGAACCATCAATGACGATGAAGCGCGCAATTACCGTTACCGTGAATGGGCAAAAGCATCATTCGCAAATAGAGCCGCGCATGTTACTCGTTCATTATTTGCGTGAGGTATTAGACCTGACAGGCACGCATGTGGGCTGCAATACGTCTCAATGTGGGGCCTGCACCGTCCTACTCAACGGCGAGTCGGTCAAATCTTGCACCGTCTTGGCAGTGCAAGCCGATGACTGTGAAATCACCACTATCGAAGGTCTGGCTGTATCTGAGGATCAGCTTCACCCCATTCAAGAAGGCTTTTGGGAGAAACATGGCCTGCAATGCGGCTTCTGCACACCGGGCATGATTATGGCTTCTTACCAATTGCTCAAAAACAACCCCAATCCAACCGAGGCCGAGATCCGCAAAGGCCTGGAAGGCAATATCTGTCGTTGCACAGGATACCAAAATATTGTGCGCGCCGTCCAATACGCGGCTGAACACATGCATGAAGGGGCTTCTGAGCCTGTAGGAGCAGGCGAGTAATCGCTTGCAGGGATGCAAATTCAACGACGTTTTTCGCTTCCACTCATTTCTCACAGTCTGAGAAAGGACACATATACTTATGGGCATTGCAGCTATGGTTGGCGCGTCGATCAAGCGACGTGAAGACCCCCGTCTCATCACAGGTCAGGCCACTTATGTTGATGATATCAAACTGCATGGGATGCTCCATATGGCTGTTTTACGCAGTCCCTATGGTCATGCCCGTATCAATAGTATCAATACTGAGGCTGCACGCAAACACCCCGGTGTTGTCGCGGTCTACACCTCCGAAGACCTCAAGGGGAAAGTCGGCAATGTCGCCGTCGCCGTTCCCATCGGCAATATCGCAAAGGGCATGGCCACTCGTGGCGCGCTAGCTGAAGGCAAGGTTCGCTTTTATGGAGACCCCGTTGCCGTCGTCATCGCGGAAGACAAGTATACCGCACGCGATGCACGCGACCTCATCGACGTTGACTACGAGCCACTGCCTGCCGTTGTTGATGTAGAAAAAGCCATGCTACCCGGTTCGCCCCTGCTCTACGAGGATTTTGATACAAATATCGTGTTCAGCAACCATCCACCATCGGATGACATGGACAAAATCTTCGCCCAGACACAGGCTGAGGGCGGCATCGTCGTCAAGGCACGCCTGGAGAATCAGCGTCTTGCCCCAGCCTCGATGGAGACGCGCGGCGTGGTCGCTGACTACAACAAGGCCAGCAAGAGCCTGACCGTGTGGAGTTCTTCACAAATTCCGCATCTGCTGCGCAACATCCTGGCAGCCCTGGTTGGTCTGCCGCAGCACCAGGTGCGCGTCATTGTGCCTGAAGTAGGCGGCGGCTTTGGTGCCAAACTCAACGTCTATCCTGAAGAGATGGTTGCCGCCTTCGCTTCTATGAAAATCGGACACCCCGTCAAGTGGATTGAGGACCGCGATGAGAACATGGCCGCCACCATTCACGGACGCGGACAGGTTGACCATATCGAAGTTGCTTCCACCAAAGATGGGCGCGTCACCGGTCTGAAGATTCACGGCATCTCCGACATGGGAGCATACAGCCAGATCTTCTCCGATGTGATTATGATTGCCTTCGGCTTAATTGTCTCGTGCGGAGCCTACGACATCCCCGTCCATATCAGCTCTGATGTCGTCTGCACGAACAAGGTTCCTACCGACGCCTATCGCGGCGCAGGTCGCCCAGAAGCAACCTATGTTGCGGAACGCGCCATGGACCTTGTGGCACACGCGCTTGGGAAAGACCCGACGGAAATCCGTCGCCTCAATTTTATCAAGCCAGAGCAGTTCCCCTATAAATCTTCGGCAGGCACGACCTACGACACCGGCAACTATGAACTTGCTCTGGATAAAGCTCTGGAGATCATCGATTACCAGAAACTCCGCGCCGAGCAAGTCCAGAAACGGGCCGAAGGCAAGCTGATGGGCATCGGCGTTTCCTCATACATCGAGATCTGCGGCTTTGGCCCCAAAGGCTCCGCCCCTGTCGGCCTCTACGAAAGCGCTCGTATGCGTGTTGAGCAGAGCGGCACAGTAATGGTCTACACGGGTGCTTCTCCACACGGCCAGGGCGAAGAGACGACCTTCGCGCAAATCGTTGCCCAATAGTTCTCCATCCCCGTCGAAAACATCTTGATTATGCATGGCGACACCGACTCCACTCCAGAAGGACGCGGCACGTATGGTAGCCGTACAACCGCTGTTGGTGGCTCGGCAGTCTTCAATGCCGCCCAGCGTCTGAAAGAGAAGATGAAGTTGATCGCCTCGCATATCCTGGAGGCCAGCCCATCCGATGTCACGCTGGAAGATGGCAAGTTCTCAGTCGCAGGTTCACCACAGAAAGCGGTCGCTTTCGCAGATGTTGCAGCAACCGCTAACCTGTCAAACACGCTAGCTCCTGGCATCGAGCCGGGCCTGGAAACCACCGTCTTCTTCGAGCCAGATTCGTGCGTCTTCCCCTTCGGCACGCATATCTGCGTGGTTGAGGTCGACAAGGAGACAGGTGAAGCAAGCATCACCCGCTTTGTCGCCGTTGATGACTGTGGACGCCAGATCAACCCTATGATTGTGCAAGGGCAAGTACACGGTGGCATTGCGCAAGGTGTTGGGCAGGCTCTCTTTGAGGGCGTGGAATACGGCGAAGACGGACAATTGCTCACGGCATCCTTCATGGATTACGCCATGCCGCTCGCCTCAGAGTTGCCTTTCTTCGAGCTTGACAACACCGTGACACCTACGCCCTACAATCCATTAGGCGTCAAGGGTGTTGGTGAGGCTGGCACGATTGGCTCGACTCCAGCGGTGGTTGCCGCCATCTCAGACGCACTCGGTGTGGCACACATTGACATGCCACTCAAGCCAGAGAAACTGTGGAAAATTATTCATCAGCAGTAGCAGTTGAACATCTCACTGAACATCTGGCTCTGCTAGCTCAGACTGAGAGCCAGATGTTCGTGGCTTGCCTACATTGATACAGAGAACGGTGAAGAGGAGAAAATCACATGTCAGTTCCCGTAGCATTCGATTATCACGTCGCAAAATCAGTTGACGACGCGATTGCACTGCTGCAAGAATATGGCGATGATGCCAAAGTGCTTGCGGGCGGTCATAGCTTGTTGCCAACCATGAAACTGCGCCTGGCACAGCCCGCACATCTCGTAGACATCGGCAGAATTCATGGCCTCGCTCATATCCATGAGTCGCACGGCACAATCGAAATCGGCACGCTCACCACCTATACCATGCTGGGGAAATCCGCCCTCATCGGTCGCTATTTTCCCATGCTTCACGAAGGAACCGAACTGATCGGCGACCAGCAGGTGCGCAATCGCGGAACCATCGGCGGCAGCATCGCACACTCCGACCCAGCAGCGGATATGCCCGGCATGATTCTGGCTCTCAAGGCCAACATCGTTGTCAAGGGACCCCATGGCGAGCGCAGCATTACCGCTGACGACTTCTTTGTTGGCACATTCGAGACAGCCCTCACGGCCAATGAGATTGTCACTGCCATTCGTTTCCATTTGCCACACGCCCACACCGGGAGTGCCTATGAGAAACTCGCCAACAGAGCATCACACTACGCAGTCGCGGGTTGCGCCGCGGTCATCTCGCTTGGAGCAGATGGCACTTGCACAGCAGCCAGTATAGTCATCACAGGAGCGGCAAGCACTACCGCTCGCGCACACACAGTAGAAGCAGCCTTGCTTGGTAAAAAGCTCGACGAGGCCACCATCACAGATGCCGCCAGCCATGCCGCCGATGGCCTGGACCTGGTCGCTGACCTGCATGGCTCAAAGGCCTATCGCGCTCAGATGTGTGCTGTCGTTGCACGCCGTGCCATCGCACGTGCCGCTGCACGCGCATAACGCACATTCCGCGAACATAACCCGTTTTGAAAGTAAGGGTAGACAGACCACAAGTAGCAATGTTTACCCTTACTCACTTTTTTCTACATTATAGTCCATGACAAACCGTCTAGAGATCTTGCGACGTCTCGTGATATGAAGATTGATAACTACTACACACAACTTAGAGAGAAATGCTACTACCATGCGTGATATTCGGATAGCGCGCTGGGCGCACACCCTCGTCCACTATTCGCTCTACATCAAAAAGGGCGATCTAGTTGCCATCCATGCAACACCCACTGCCGCCCCTCTTGTTGAGGCACTTTATGAAGAAATCTTGCATGTTGGCGGCCATCCACTCCCCCTGATCGAATTAGAACAGCTCGAAGAGGTGCTACTTCAGAAGGGTTCTGAGGCACAACTGACCTTCTCATCGCCCATTACACAAGCATTAGCGGAGCGCGTCGATGCGCGTCTGACCATTGCGTCACGCAACAACACCCGTATCTTCAGCAATATTGACCCTGCACGCTCCGCCATACGCCGTAGGGCAAACCAGCCCAGTTCTCGCCTCTTCCACCAGCGCGAACAAACTCGTGCGTTCCGCTGGAGTTCCACTCTCTATCCCACCGTCGGTTACGCACAAGATGCCAATATGTCCCTCCATGATTTTGAAGAGTTTGTCTTCGATGTCTGCTTCCTCAACGATGAAAACCCTATTGCACGCTGGCAAGAACTTTCAGCCCAGCAGCAACTGCTTGTTGATTGGCTCGTGGGACACAAACAGGTGCGCGTGCAGGGACCCGGCACTGATCTCACCCTTTCTATCGAAGACCGCACCTTTATTAATAGTGACGGCAAACGCAATTTCCCTAGCGGCGAGTTCTTTACTGGACCCGTCGAAAACAGTGTCAACGGCGTTGTACAGTTCGACATTCCCGCCATCTACGACGGACGCTCTGTTGAGGGCGTGCGCCTTGTCTTCCATGAAGGCAAGGTTGTCGAGGCCAGTGCGCGCCAGGGGCAGGATTTCCTCATACGCATGCTCGACCTCGATCATGGTGCGCGCTATCTAGGTGAGTTTGCCTTTGGCAATAATATGCGCATGACACACACGACGCGCAATATTCTCTTTGATGAGAAAATGGGCGGCACGGTACACATGGCTCTGGGGGCGAGTTACCCAGAGACCGGCGGCATCAATCGCTCCGCATTACACTGGGATATGATCTGTGACTTACGCAACTCAGGTGAGGTG
>DAICZM010000280.1 GCA_027311145.1 Ktedonobacterales bacterium | reverse complement strand
AGCGTTGCATAAATCGCTCACCAAGACGATTTTTGAGAATGCCACCGTTGCCACGCACCTTTTCCGTGACCAACGTGCCACGCTTCTCAGGCGGATAAGCCATGCCCGTTGGATGGAATTGCACCATCTCCATATCAATCAGTTCAGCACCTACATCTAATGCCCAGGCATAGCCCTCACCTGTATTGCTGGGTGTATTGGTATTGACGCGATACATATGACCACCACCACCCGTCGCGACAATGGTAGCCTTTGCCTGCACCACTTTGTACTCACCGCTACGCATGTCTATCAGAAATGCCCCTACGACTCGTCCATCCTGCTTGAGCAGACGCGCCACATAATGATGCTCTAACGGTGTAATACGGTCTTGATGGCGTTCGACCTCTGCGAGCAAGCCTTGCATCATCTCACGTCCCGTGTAGTCACCTGCACACAGGTTCAGCGGAGCTGACTGTTTGCCACCCGCCCATGTGAAGTACGAGCCATCCGGTAAGCGGTCAAAACGCACGCCGTAGCGTTCCATATCACGGATACGCTCAGGCATCTCTTCGGCAAAAATATGCGCGAGTTTGTAATTGTTGATATACCATCCGCCATTAATGGTATCTTCAAAGTGCATCTGTGGCGTCGCAGGTTCTTTAATCGCCACATTGATGCCTCCCATGGCCCAACCCGTGTGCGCGTCCTTCATCAGCTCTTTCGCCACAATCAGCACATTCGCTCCACGCTCCGCCGCCTCTATCGTGGCACGCAGGCCAGAGCCACCCGACCCGATCACCAGAATATCTGTATTTATACGCTGTATCGTCTCTGACATGTAGTTCTCCTTTTTGCTTCTTCGGGGTTAATATTCATTCCACGCCATAATTGGCAATGTTGCCAGGTCCTTCTTGATAATGGCCTGCACAAAGAGGCGCGCCTGCTTAATTTTCGTGAACAAGGGAATATTGTAGTCAATAGCATAGCGACGCATAGCATAGTCATCATCTAACTCTTTCTTGATATGCCCATCTACGATATTGATCGCCAGATCAACGCGCTTTTCGCGGAAACAACTCAAGACATTGGGTTCCTGCTGCTCATGAATTTTATAGAGCATCGTCGCTTTAATGCCATGCTGGTGTAAAAACACACTGGTCTTTTCGGTAGCATACAATGGAATACCTGTTGCGGCGAGAAGAAGCGCGCTCTCTAGAAATTTTTCTTTCTTATCATCGCCGCCAAGACTGATAAAAACACCTTTGTGCGGCACACTGCCACCGGTGGCAATGATCGCTTTGAGGTATGCCTCCTCCATATCTTCCCCGAAGCAGGCAACCTCGCCCGTTGAGGCCATTTCCACACCCAAAACGGGGTCCGCACCAGTCAAACGCGAAAATGAGAACTGCGGAGCTTTGACCGCGACAAAGGATGGCGTTGGCACATCTACAACGGCGATCTTTGCTTGAAAGAGTGCGTCCACAAACAGTTCAATGAAATTGATACCCGTGACCTTTGAGATAAAGGGGAAGGTGCGCGAAGCACGCAGGTTGGCCTCAATGACATAGACCTGATTGTCTCTGGCAAGGAACTGGATGTTAAATGGCCCAGTGATCTCCAGTGCGCTCGCAATAGCCCGCCCGACTTGCTCAATCTTGTCACACGTTTCTTGATTCAAATGCTGTGGTGGCAAAACAATCGTCGCATCGCCAGAATGCACGCCCGCATTCTCAATATGCTCCGAGATCACCAAAGCTTTCACTTCCCCATGCTGCGCAACAGCGTCCAGTTCGATCTCTTTGAACTTCTCAAAAAACTTCGAGACGGTGACCGGATGTTCAGGTGAGACCGACGCAGCCTCCTCTGTGTAGCGAATCAGCTCTTCCTCGGTATAGCAGATATTCATGGCACTACCGGACAAGACATACGATGGACGCACCAGCACGGGATAGCCTACCTGCTGCGCGAAGCGTTGTAAATCCTGCATGTGCATAAAGCTATTCCAGGCCGGTTGGCGAATAGCAAGCGTATCGAGTAGTTCAGAAAACTTACTGCGGTCCTCCGCGCGGTCGATATGAGCGGCAGCAGTTCCAAGTAGGCGAAAACCGTACTGATGCAGTGCTTTTGCCCGATTATTGGGCGTCTGTCCACCAACGGAGACGATCAAGCCCTCGGGTTGCTCAAACTCACAGATATCGGCAATGCGCTCAAAGGTCAGTTCCTCAAAATAGAGGCGATCAGAGGTATCATAATCGGTTGAAACCGTTTCAGGGTTGCAGTTAATCACAATCGAACGCTTGCCATATTTTTTGAGTGCATCAACGGTACTCACACTCGTCCAGTCAAACTCAACCGAAGAGCCAATCCGATACGGACCAGAGCCAAGCACAACAACACCCATACTCCCAAATGGCGTCACATCATCGTGCTGCCCGTTATAGGTCATATAAAGGTAGTTTGTCTCGGATGGGAATTCGGCGGCGAGCGTATCAATCTGAAAAATTGAGGGCGTCACACCTAGCCCTTTACGCAAGGCGCGAATCTCCAGGCCACTCCTACCCGTCAGTTCGCCGATGCGCTTATCAGAAAAACCCAATTGTTTGAGGATGCGCACATGGGAAGCCGAGAGGTCCTGGGTCGTGCGCAGTAGCTGCTCAGCATCGACAATATGTTTAATTTTCTGCAAGAACCAGAGGTCAATCCCCGTAATATCAGCAATTTTTTGCAAGGGAATCCCGTGTTTGATCGCTAATGCGAGGGCAAACATCCGTTTGGGAGTAGGGACATACAGATAACTTGCCAGCATGTCTTCCACATTGTCAGTGGAAAAGGCTTTCTCTGAGGTCGCCCCATCGAAATCCTGATCGAGCATCCGAATTGCCTTCTGATAGGCTTCCTCAAATGTGCGTCCAATGCCCATCACCTCACCCACCGATTTCATGCCAGTGCCAATCGTCTCGTCCACGCCCTTAAATTTCTCCAGGTCCCAGCGCGGAATCTTGACAACCAGATAGTCCAGACTTGGCTCAAAACAGGCTTTTGTGACGCCCGTCACCTTGTTGGTCAGCTCAGTCAGGCCATAGCCAAGTGCCAACTTCGCAGCAACGTAGGCCAGCGGATAACCCGTGGCTTTGCTCGCAAGAGCCGAACTACGCGAGAGGCGCGCATTGACCTCAATCACATAGTATGCCGAAGTGCGCGGGTCAAGCGCGAACTGCACATTGCACTCACCCACAATGCCCAGACTGCGTACAATCGTAATCGATGCCGTGCGCAAGGTATGGTATTCGGCATTGTTCAAGGTCTGGCTTGGCGCAAGCACAATAGACTCGCCCGTGTGGATACCAAGTGGGTCCATATTCTCCATATTGCAGACGGTGATGCAGTTATCGAACTGGTCGCGCACGACCTCATATTCAACCTCTTTATAGTGGTGCAAGTATTGCTCAACCAGCACATGTGGCGCGAAAGCCAGCGCACCGTTCACAATCGCCTGCAATTCATCGCTCGTCGCTGCAATACCAGACCCCTGTCCACCCAGGGCGAAGCCAGCGCGCACCATAACCGGAAAACCGATTTCCTCACCAAAACGCAAGGCCTCGGCGAGCGTCTCTGCACTTTGGCTCTGCGGCGTCGGAATAGCTATCGAATGCAAATGCTGCGCGAACGCCTGTCGGTCCTCGGTCAGAATAATCGCGGTGACCGGCGTACCCAGCACACGCACGTTATAGCGATCTAGCACACCTGCACGATACAGCTCAACGCCACAGTTAAGGGCAGTCTGCCCACCAAAGGAGAGCAGAATGCCATCCGGTCGCTCTTTTTCAATGATTTTCTCAACAAAAAACGGTGTGACCGGCAGAAAATAGACACGGTCTGCGAGTTGCTTTGAGGTCTGAATGGTTGCGATATTGGGATTGACCAGCACGGTCTGTATCTCTTCTTCACGCAGAGCCTTGAGGGCCTGCGAACCGGAGTAATCGAACTCGCCCGCCTGCCCAATCTTGAGCGCACCCGCTCCTAAAACTAACACCTTGTGAAAGATTGCCACCTTACGCGCTCCTCTTCCTAACCTGCTCTAAAAAGTCGTCAAAAATCCAGTCGGTATCTTGTGGTCCGGGCGTGGCCTCTGGATGAAACTGGACCGAGAAAAAGGGACGGAGCGGATGGCGCATACCCTCGTTACTGCCATCGTTGGCATTGACAAACCAGGGCACAAACTGCGGCGGTAACGTGCCGACCGCAAAACCATGATTCTGCGTTGTGATATAGCAGCGTTTGGTATCCTGCAAGAGACAGGGTTGATTCTGACTGCGATGGCCGAATTTTAACTTATAGGTCTCACCACCCGCCGCCAGGGCCAGCAATTGATGACCCAAACAGATACCCAGGATCGGAATATCACGGGCCAGCGCGATGCGCAGCGTCTCGATTGTCTTGCTCACCATTTTTGGGTTGCCTGGGCCATTCGAGACAAGGATGCCATCAAAGGACAAGGCCTGCTCAGGTGCAAACAGCTCGTAATCCCAGGGCAACGTAACCACACGCACGTTGCGTGCCACAAGACGATGGACAATATTGCGTTTAGCTCCACAGTCAAGCAGGGCAATCGTGATCTCGCCTATGCCCGCGCTTTCCACTTGTTTTGTAGAAACTTTTGCCACCAAATTATCGGTATCAGGATTATAAAAGGGCAGATCAAGATCAAAGATGATTTTTCCTGACATCGTCCCATGTGTGCGGATATGTTGAGTCAACAGACGCGTATCCTTGATCTCAAGCGCGGGTATCTTCTCACGCCATAGCCACTCGCTCAGCGTCATCTGGCTTTGTGCGTGCGAGGGTTGCGTCGTGTAGTCAGAGACGATGAGTCCTGAGACATGGATACGATCACTCTCCCAGAGGGCTGATTCCGGCACACCATAGTTACCGATCAGTGGATAGGTCATCACCAGAATTTGCCCAGCAAACGAGGCATCCGTCAAGGCCTCTGGATAGCCGACCATGCCCGTACAAAAGACGACCTCGCCGGAGATATCGCCTTCAAAACCAAAGGAGACACCCTCAAAACTTGTGCCATCCTCCAGCAAAAGAATGCCTTGTGTTAAGGTAGGTATCGACTCCACGACTTGCTCAGCTGTCTGGTATTGTTCCATCAGCAGGTCTTGTATCATCATGTTCGTGTTATGCTCCTGTGCAGATGAATGTGGCACGTCCCTATAGCCCTAGAACGAGAGCCAAGAGAGCCATGCGTGTATACAGACCATTTCTGATCTGTGAACGCAGATAGACAGCACGCTCATCGCTATCAACTGCGGGGTCAATTGTGCCAACGCGGGGCAGTGGGTCCATCAAGATCATATCTTTGCTGGCATAGCGGGCCAATAATTCCGGCGTTGCCACAAAACTCTGGCGCGCCACTGCCTGATAATCAGCAGAGGAGGCGAAACGCTCCTTCTGGACACGTGTCCAGTACCAGAAAGCGCAGTCGCGTGGAATGTCTTCTTCACTGGCAAGCTCGACGATACGCAAACCACGAGCGCGCAAGCTGACGATCTCATCAGCCGGCAAACGCAGCAGCTGTGGAGACAGCAGATAGACAGTATTGCCTTTGAAAAGCGAGAGACCACGCATCAACGAATGGAGGGTCCGGCTGTTGAGCAGATCACCGACCAGCAGACCTTTCAAGTGATCCAGGCGACCAAAACGTTCGTGGAGCGTGAACAGGTCCAGCAGGGTTTGTGTGGGATGCTCGTTATTACCATCACCCGCGTTAATCACAGGAATAGAGGCAACCTCAGCAGCACGGCGGGCCATACCCGCGAGCTGATGGCGTAGCACAATGACATCCGAATAGGCCTCAAACACCTGGATGGTATCCTCAAATGTTTCACCTTTGTAGACTGAAGTCACGGCCTCAGGATTTTGAATATCAAGCGTTTGCCCACCCAAGCGTTTCGTCGCCGCACAAAACGAGCCAAATGTTCGGCTCGATGGTTCGAAGAAGAGTAACGAGACAAGATAACCCGCCAAGCGCGCCGAGGGCATGTTATTGACCGCAACACGTTTCATCTCACGCGCTACCGAAAACAGCAGTCGAATATCATCTACCGCGAATTGTTCCAGTGAGACAATATCTTTACCCGTAAAATTGCCACGAATCTGGGCGAGTTCGCTCTGTATAAGTGAAGAAATTTGTAACATACGCTCCTCCTTGACAGCTATTTTAGAGAATAAAAACTCTATCAACGGGTTGACTGGTCATTCTTTTCTGCCCACATAGTTACAAATCGACATGATAGCGATGTATTCATAGCTGGGCTAGTAGGCAAAAAAAATTCCTCACCCCTAAATCATTGGGGTGAGGAAACAATATACCTGAAAAACGGCATCTGGCCCATTTATCAGATGGGCTATGCGATCTAGCTCGTACTCTCTTCTTTGTCTTATGT
>DAICZM010000027.1 GCA_027311145.1 Ktedonobacterales bacterium | reverse complement strand
GTACTCTGGGGCGCAAAAGGCTTTGTCGGACGCAAATACGATGTGCTGGCGACCTGGCGCGAGCGAGCTGAGCATGTGAGCTGGCAAGCTCTGCCCAGCGGTCACTTTTTGCCGGAAGAGGCTCCCGACGAAACCTATGCCGCACTGAAAGAGTTTTTAGATGGGTAATCGATGGATTATGTAGGCTAATCGTATGCAAGCACATGCTCTGCTTCTCACAGGCCCACATCAACTCACGTGGATATCGTCCGAACTACCCATGCTGCAAGCGGATGAGGTGTTGATACGGACGACAACGGGAGCAATCAGCATTGGCGCGGAACTACCACAGTATCGAGGGACAGCGCGTGCAAGTATACCAGCAATATATCCACATATGACAGGCTATGAAAGTGTGGGCATTATCAAAGCCTGCGGCTCAGATGTGCATCACCTGCACGAAGGCCAGCGCGTTGTCTCTTTCTACGGGCATCGCACCTATGCTGTTGTGCCTGCCTATAAAGCCATCCCTATTCCTGACGACATTCCCGATACGCTGGCTATCCTGAGCATTCTCACCTGCGATGTTGTGAAAGGCATACGCAAGGTCGCGCCACAAGCCAATGAGCCAGTTCTAGTGACAGGAGCAGGCGCGATAGGTCTACTCACGCTTTTTATGCTCACTACGCTCGACATCCACAACATTGATATAGTAGAGCCACATCCTGAACGACTAACTATCGCAAAATCAATGGCTATAAGAAGCGCGATTCATCCCCAAGAGATAGCACAGCGGCAAGAAGATTATGCCATTGGTCTGGAGTGTTCCAGCCACAACGACGCTTTCGCGCTTTTACAGCAAAAAATGCGGCCCAATGGACGTATTTGTATCCTCGCGGATGGTAACCTTGAAGCCCTTGTACTCACGCCCGCGTTTCATGCAAGAGAACTGTTGATTGTCGGCTCAAGCGATGGTGTGGACTATCCTGGTCACGCGCAATGGTATTTCCAGACACTCAGAACATCTCCCTACACCAGTACACTCAAACGCCTTTTTGAGCATCACACAACGGCGCAACAACTCCCCACAACCTTTGAGCAACTGGCAAGCGGGGTCATTACTCCGATCAAAGTACTGGTCCATTATAATAACACTAATAACCCACTGCCCGATGAGATACAATAGCAGCAACACATCCAAAAAGAACAGGGAGCAACCTCATGAGTGATCTCAATGCACTTTCTAGTTTAATTAAATCACGCAACACGATTGACGGCAAACTAGCGACCATCATTGGCAAAAGCGCACAAATTGGCAACATGGGCGAATATATCGCATCCATTATTTTTGAGATCGCCCTTGATGGCACAGGCAAGGCGCGTGGCTATGATGGACGTTTCATACGAGGCCCACTGGCCCGGCAAAGCGTTGATGTGCAATGGCGCGTGCGCCGTGACGGACAGCTCAATATCAAGATTGATGCCATTCCCGACTACTATCTGGTTTTCACAGGCCCAACAACCTGCACGCCACCGTTCGCCAGTCCCTGGCTGATCGAAACAATTTTTCTCTTTCATGGCATAGAACTCCATACCGCTTTGCGCGAGCGTGGCGTGCAGATTGGCAACAGCACCAGCGTCACCGGCCCACTCTGGGAACGTACCGAAATCTATCCCATCCCACGCAATCCCGCGCTCATCTTGACAGACGAGCAGCGTAAACAGCTCATCTTATTCGGTTAGCTTCTCTGTTGAGAAAGATGCCGCTAAAATAAGCTAAAAGCAATCTCGCCTTCTATAGCCAAATCTCGTCTTTTCGTTGCTTCATACCTTATAGTACGTTATAATGAGAGGAACTGTATGTGACATACCATTGCCACTTGAGAGGGAACGTGTTTACCTATGGAGAAAGCCAGCCCGGTTGCTACACCAGAGCAACTGCACAGCATGGAGCATGCTGCTAATCAGATAGGCAAGACAGCAGATAATAGATGTTTTGAGGCCGCCAATGCACCCACGAGTGAACGGCTGGAGATACTCGACACGATAGCACTGGACGTGCGCGTCGGCAATGAGCGTAGCAGTCAATCAGAAGAAACGCACGAGCTTCTCGACCTACCGATGCTCCCGGTACACAATATGGTATTACTGCCCAATACCGCAATTCCTCTGTTAATCGGGCACGCTCCATCGCTCAGAGCCATCGAGGAAGCGATGAGCAAAAACCATTTACTCTTTGTTGCCACACAACTTCGGCAGGATCAGGAAGACCCGGGGCCGGATGATGTTTATGAAGTTGGGGCAGAGGGCTTTATCGAGCGGATGCTCAAGCTGCCTGATGGCACGTTAAGCGTACTACTCCGCGGACAGAGGCGTCTGCGCCGCATCAGCTATACACAATCGACACCCTATCTGCGCGTGCAAGCCGCAGTGATGCCAGATCAGGTCACATCTTCGCTGACATTAGAGGCATTACAACGCGCAGTACTCGCACTTTATGAAAAATGCGTCAAACTCAACCCAATATTAACCGATGACACCTTTATCGCCGCCATGAATATTGATGGGGCGGGGGCGATTGCAGATTTTATTATTTCTTCCCTTGAGCTTCCTCTCTCAATTCGCCAAAATATTCTGGAAATCAGCAATGTTGAGCAGCGGCTTCAACGAGTGAGCATCCTTCTTTCTAAAGAACTGGATATCCTCGAACTAGAAAACCACATCCATACACAAGTGCAGCAAGAGGTTGATAAGAGTCAGCGGGAGTACTTCCTGCGTGAGCAGCTCAAGGTGATCCAACATGAGTTAAGCGAAACCGACCCATCTATGCGCGAAAATGTAGAGTTGCGCAAGCATATCCAGGCCAGCGGCATGCCAGAAGCAGTGAAAACACGGGCATATAAAGAGCTGGAACGCCTGAATGCCATGCCATCGATTGCTCCAGATAGTGGGGTTATTCGCACATATTTGGATTGGCTGCTCAGCATTCCCTGGGATACAAAAACGCTAGATCGTCTAGATATCAAAGAAGCAGAAGCCATTCTCGAAGAAAATCACTACGGTTTGGATAAAGTCAAGGAACGCATTTTAGAGTATATTGCGGTACGCAAACTCTCAAACGCGATGCGTAGTCCCATTCTCTGTTTTGTTGGCCCCCCCGGCGTTGGGAAAACTTCACTTGGACATTCGATTGCCCAGGCCCTCAACCGCAAATGTGTACGTCTCTCGCTCGGTGGCGTGCATGACGAGGCTGAGATTCGTGGGCATCGCCGCACCTACGTAGGGGCCTTGCCCGGACGCATTATTCAGACGATGCGTGCTGCTGGCACAACCAACCCCCTCTTTATTCTTGACGAAATCGACAAGATCGGCTCGGATTTTCGTGGAGACCCATCGGCTGCCCTACTGGAGGTGCTGGACCCTGAGCAAAATGCCGCGTTCTCCGATCACTACCTGGAAGTCCCCTACGATCTTTCACAAGTGATCTTCTTAACAACGGCGAATGTCCTCCACCCCATTCCTGCGGCGCTGCGGGACCGCCTCGAAATTATCGAACTGCCCGGCTATACTGAACGGGAGAAATTCGCTATTGCACGGCGCTTCCTCATCTCCAAACAGATGCAGGAACATGGTTTACAGCCAACTAAAGTCGAGATTGATGATGGAGCCATACGCTGTATCATCAATGAATATACCTTCGAGGCGGGTGTGCGCAATCTGGAGCGCGAGATTGCCACTGTCATGCGCAAGATCGCACGCAAGGTTGCCGAGGGCCGCCACACAAAAACAAAGGTCAGTATCGATAAAATTTCTGACTACCTGGGACCCCAACGTCATTTCCACGGCATTGTTGAAGAAACTGATGAGGCCGGCGTAGCCACGGGCGTAGCCTGGACGAGTGGCGGCGGAGACCTGATTACTGTTGAGGTCAGCCTGATGGAAGGCAAAGGGCTTTTGATCTTGACGGGGCAATTGGGCGATGTGATGAAAGAATCGGCACAGGCTGCTTTTTCTTATGCGCGTTCACGTGCGGAACAATTTGGCTTAGAAAAACGTTTTTATGAACGATATGATATCCATGTCCATCTGCCAGCAGGCTCTATTCCGAAAGATGGTCCATCTGCCGGCATTACGATAGCGACGGCACTCATCTCGGCCCTTACGCAACGTGTCACGCGGCGCGATGTGGCAATGACAGGCGAGATCACGTTGCGAGGTCGCGTACTTCCTGTTGGTGGCATCAAAGAGAAGGTGTTGGCAGCCCATAGAGCGGGCATTAAGACGTTTATTCTACCAAAGAGAAACATGCAGGACCTGGATGATATCCCTCGCGATGTCATTCAACAGATGCAGTTTATGCCTGTTGAGCGGATGGATGAAGTAGTGTCTATTGCACTCGATGGGGGTATCTTCTCTTCAACGCAAGCGATGCCACAGCAAGAAAAACATACACACCCTGTAAAACAGCGCAGACAGAAACAAACAGGGAGGGAGTCATCATGATTTTCTGCGGTCAATGTGGTCTTCAACTCGCACCGGGAACACGACGTTGCCCCCGCTGCGGGACATTTATCGAGGCAGGCGTTGGCGGAGTCCCTATTGAAGAACTTCATACAGACGATCCGACGATAGCCGCGCTTCCACAGATACCGCCGAGTGCATCACGCCCTCAGTATCCACCCTATAGGCCAGCAGGGACAGGAGCAGCTCAGCAACCACTGGTTTTACGCAATAACGGCAATACAGGCTATAATGGGGGGATACAGGAGGCCAATACCACACCCAATCAAGGCCCTATGTCGCCCTATGCTCCCTATGCAGGTGGCATACCAGCTTCCGAGCAGTCTTTCGTCACGCAACGAGCAACGAGCAACGACTATGCCACACAGGGAGCTATGCCACCCTCACAAGCAGGTGCAACGTATCAAGGCTTACCAGGCACGGGGGTAGACTACGCGGGAGGATATCCCGCAGGACCACCGACGCCCGTATCTGCACGCAAGGGCGGTGGACGCATCGCCGCACTCCTGCTGGTGCTATTCGGTCTGCTCCTCATGCTCGGCGCGCTCGTTTTGTTTGCTTTACGCCAGGCTCCCAGTAGCAATACCGGGAATGGAGGACAGCAGGCCAACACGGGAGCTTCAGCAAGCGTGACAAGCAGTACACTCACCAACGCGGAGCAGGCTAAATTGGTGATCCAGCACTATTATGGTGACATTAATACGCATACCTATCAGGATGCCTACAATCTACGCCAGGACGAAATCACAGCGGGCGTCTCTTATGCCAGCTTTACCGCAGGCTACACACATACACAGCATGACCAAGTCATCTTTGGCAATGTGCAGTTGCTCAACGATGGCACGGTAAAGGTTTTTATCACCCTCCATGCAACAGAGGATAATGCATCAGGGCAGGGAACGCATGTCACCTCTTATCAAGGCTACTATATCGTTGGGCCGGTCAATGGCACATGGAAAATTCTCAAGGGCTATCTCGCATAAATTCATAGATTGAACATTGATCATTTTCTTGCTATTTTTCCCCTTTCTGTAGAATGAGAAGAGAGCAGATAGCTCTTGCTCGGGTTTCTTAGAGAGGGGAAAACAAGCACCATGTTCCATACACACCATACGCAGCCCGTGACCAGCGATATCGCCGACCTACCGCAACAACCATCAACTGCTCCACAAAGGTTTTATAGAATACCACCGGCGTACCACGATGGCCACACGCGACATCCCTATCAGAAGCCGCGTCCGCTCACTGTGCTTTTCTTTTTACTAGCAATCATTGCGCTGGCCCATTTTATAGCCGTTCTGCATACGCCCACAGCGACAGTCACAAGCATTGACTGCCCCACGTTGCTGCATACTACTGACTATACGAAATATATACCGTTTCATCCACAGCAACAAACCATCGGAGCTATTCAGTTTATCAATCAGTTGGTCGACCAGCCCGCTGTCTTAGTGCCAGTCACAAGCAACGATACACCGGCCACGCTCGACGTGTATGTCTATGGGTGTGCCATGCAGCAACACACGCCAACCCTCGCCTTGCTTTTTAAGCAGCAGGGCTTAAACGGCGGCACAGTCAGTATTAGCACGGCCCATACGCTGGTATTAAGCAGTATTGATACCAGTATCCCCGCCCAGAACGCGGTAATGCTGCCCTCACTGCAAAACAACATTTATCGCGAATACCGCTGGCAACAGCAGAGCTTTGTACAAGTAGCATTCGCAGGACTTTATCCTGTGCTCAGTAGGGGCGAAGCCGAGGCATTACAACAGCAGAGCAATAGCGGTCAGCCGCTCCCCTGGAGCGATCCGCTCGTCACTGCGCAACAGATGGCCCATGATCTACTGCAACGATCAGCCACAAACGCCGGCGATATGATTTTGGATAACGACGGAACCACTGCGCATGTACGCCTCGTCCAACAGCAACCGGCACTCACGCTCATCGTCACCGTCACACGTTTGATTCAGCAGAACGCCTCCGGTCTCTGGTTCGTCACGGGAGTGCAAACGCAGGGCATGACATTACAACAGGATAGCTTGACGCCAAAAGCAAGCTCGCCGCTTAATCTACATGGCACAACAACACTGAGCGGCGGTAGTATAAGTGCAACCCTGTTTGACCACACGTTAGGAGTGATACAGACACTTGGGATGCCCGTGTCGAGCCACACCACAGATGGCACCTATAGCACCAGCATCGTCTACACCAACAACCAGCCAGACCAGCCTGGACTCTTGCTGATTGAGATTACGCCACCACACGGGAGTACCGCATCTGAACAGGTTTTATTACAAGGGATCATCTTGGGATAGCCGAAAACAGTCTCGGCAACGGAATAGAATAATACGGAATATACAGAAGAGCCAAAACATGGTACAATAGCAGCCATGAATGAACTAATACAGCAAATTGAACGATTACAGAGGCGCGTCCAGAAAACAATGGTGCGTCTTTGACATCGCCAGCAAAAAAAACCAAATTGCCAAACTTGAAGACGAGAGCATAGCCGAAGATTTCTGGCTCGACAACCGCCATGCGCAGACACAAATGCAGCAGCAGAATGCTCTGCGCGAGGAGGTTGCCACATGGGAAGGTATTGAGGAACAACTTGGCGAGCTGCATGGATTAGCCCAATTACTGGAAGAGGAGCCAGATGAAGAGATGCAGGCTGAGGTTGCGCAATCCCTGACCACTGTCGGGCAAGAGGTCGAGAAACTCCAATTTGCCTTAATGCTCAACGGGGAACACGATGAGCGTGACGCGATTCTCAGTATCCACGCAGGTAGTGGCGGCGTAGATGCACAAGATTGGGCCGAGATGTTGCTCCGCATGTATCTGCGCTGGGCAGAACAACATAAATTCCGTACCGAAATTTATGACTATAGCGAAGGTGAAGAAGCGGGCATCAAAAGCGCGACCGTTGAGATTGCCGGGCGATACGCCTATGGCTATCTGCGCTCAGAAGGAGGAACACATCGCTTGATTCGACTCTCTCCCTTTGATGCCGCACATCGCCGCCATACTTCATTCGCCAAGGTTGAGATTTTGCCCGATATTGAAAACGCGATCGAGATCGTCATTCGTCCTGAAGATATCGAGGTTGACACCTATCGTGCGACGGGTGCAGGTGGGCAACATGTCAATAAAACTGACTCGGCCGTGCGCTTGCGCCATCTGCCAACAGGCATTGTGGTGACCTGCCAAAATGAGCGTTCCCAGATTCAGAACCGCGAAGTCGCACTTAAGCTACTAAAAGTGCGCCTGTATGAGCTGGAGCTGAAGAAGCGCGAAGAAGAAACGGCCAGGCTCAAGGGCGAGCATGTGCAAGCAGACTTCGGAACACAGATACGCTCCGTGACCGTCCATCCTTACACGATTGTCAAAGATCACCGCACTAACTGTGAAGCCGGTGATACCACAGGTTATCTTGCCGGGAATGTTGACCCCTTCATTTATGCATACCTGCAAGAAAAAGCGGGTGGCGTTACAACGGATGATTAATGCGTCGATACGAAAGGCGGGACAATTTTTGAGATTGCCTGCCTTTCGCTTTGTGCGACCAATGCGACCAATGTGACCAATGTGTTACAACGCTCTGACTATGCATGTGCCAACTCGCAGACAGTCTCATAGCGTTCCGGGTAGCGCAATTTCCGCAATGCTTTCGCTTCAATCTGACGAATGCGCTCGCGGGTCAACTGAAACAGCACGCCAATTTCATCCAACGAACGAATACATCCATCATTTAATCCATAGCGCATCTCGATAATCTCACGCTCACGCGGCGTCAGAATCGTAAGAGCCTCCATAATAGCATCATGCTGTTTCTCGTGCTGTGCATGAGAAATAGGTTCTACCATGCTTACATCTTCGAGCATATCCGCCAGATGGTACTGTTCATCATCGGCAATTGGCGCATCTAGCGAAACGGGTGGCTCTGCTGCATTCAATAGCTCCAGCACACGCTCATACGGCAAACCAATTTCGATAGCAATCTGATCTGGACGTGGCTCTACACCAAGTTCTTGATAGAGGCGACGTGCAATCTTCTTTATTTTATAAATCACCTCGACCACGTGAGTTGGAATATGGATCGAGCGCGAATGTTCAGCAATTGCGCGACTAATGGCCTGGCGAATCCACCATGTGGCGTATGTGCTAAAACGAAAACCGCGCTGATAATCAAATTTTTGGGCAGCTCGCATCAGCCCAATGTTGCCTTCTTGCACGAGATCAAGCAGGGGTAAACCCTGATTGGTATAACGTTTCGCAATACTAACCACCAGACGCAAATTTGCCTCAATCAACTGCCGGCAGGCGTAGACATCGCCCCGTGCCACACGCTGTGCCAACAGAAGCTCTTGCTCGCCATTGAGCAGTGGATAAGAGCCAATCTCCTTGAGGTACTGCTTCACCACATCGTCCACGGCAATACGCCCGTCCATTGGCTCTTCATCTGCCAAGGCAGCATCAGCATCGTCCATATCCACGTCAAAGAGCAGATCATGCTCCAATGCCGGTCGCTCATCGGTAGGACGTGACGTCCGCGCAGATTTTCTGGTTGGCATAACTAACACGGCACACTCGCCCTCACCACTACGTTCCTGCATAGCTCTTTTACTCACGATGGACACTCCTTTTTCCACACTCACTCAACAGACCTATTTCAAAGAGAACTGGCGCGATTTTTTCCTGTCGCCGCATTCCTACTACTCTTTCTTGCAAGAATCGTGCCAAAACCACGAGTACAGCCTTTTTTTGCGCTTTTTCCACGCGCAAACGCAATGGAAGCACTATATGTATCGGAAAAAGCAGATGACTCTTGAGCCAAAAAGCCCCCTGATGAAAAAATCATGAAAAAACACGTCCGCATTGCCGCTCGGTTCAATGAATAAATTGCCATCTCTGCGCAAAAATCCGCAGGAGATGAATTCGTAAAGAGAAATGCTTGACGAGACTTGCAGCACCTGCTATGCTGAAAACAAGAGCAATCATGACACAGCAACATGCAAGCGTGGTGTCTCATGGTGCAAGCCCAATCTTGCATGACGGCATGACGGCTGTTCTCTCCACACCGTTCAGACCAGCAATGGATGAGGTCTTTTATAAAAAAGATGAAGATTTCTTCACATATCTGCTGACAGGGAAAGAGAGTTGTGATATGATAGTGATGTTAGGTTTATACCTGCTGTGGGGATGCGGATGCAGCGGCGGAGGCTCCCCCTCGGCTAACTTTCTCGTGAAGCCTCGCTTGCTCTGTCATATTTGATAAAACAAGCGAATACGTTCTCCAGAGAGAAGGAAGGAGGCGATTTCGTGGAAAACGCATTTCCTCGGTGTCGCAAATGTGGTGACGGTGATCTGGTGCCGCTTTCGGATTTCGGCAGCCAGGGAGCTTCCATTGAGTACAAGGCTTGGGTCTGCACCAATCCCTCATGCTTGTACAACATCAAGATCCGGAATGGCGATATCATCATTAATGAGCCGATCAGTGATGGTTCGTTACATTCGTATCGTAGCTCACGCCAGTAAGGATTGAGTACTGAATATCAAGTCCCTTGTGTCTGTCAGTGGTATAGTATATACTGCTATCACACATGGAACTAAGCAGGCAAAAGGATGATTGATGGCATTGCTGCTTTCTTCCTTTTGCCTTCTCTGTTCCTGAGAAACTATCACCTATCTAACCTATGCGGTAATACACGCTATTTTCACGTTTGCCATTTACCTATTCACCTAAATCTATTGCATACTGACTAGCTATGAAGTGAGAAAAAGGAGTCTGTTGAGACGTGTTTAGTCGACTCTTTGGACAAAAACAGCCTGAGGAAGACCCCAAACGCGAGCAGGAAGCCGCACAACAACGCGCTGAGCAAGAGCATCTAGAACAACAACGCCTTGCACAGGCCAAGCAGGCTGAGGAAGAGGCAAGCACCAGTCAACGTTTCAGTTTTTTACAGCGCACCCGGCAGCTTTTCAGTCGTATGAGTAGCACGGTTGCGCAAAATGATACGATCACCGACGAGCTGTGGGATGATCTGGAAGAGCAGTTGCTGGCTGCGGACGTTGGCCCTAGCACTAGTACATGGTTGATTGAACGCCTCCACCAACGTGTGCAAGAAGAACATCTGCGTACAGGCACGCAAATACAGCGCGCCTTGCGTGAAGAGCTGGCCGCTCTTTTAGGAAAACCATCTGCGCTCCGTTTCTCCAAACAATCTCCACTCACCGTCATTCTCGTGATTGGCGTGAATGGCTCTGGCAAGACCACCAGCGTCGCCAAAATGGCCGCCATTCTCACGCACAGTGGTCACAAGGTTATACTGGCGGCAGCCGACACATTCCGCGCAGCCGCCATTGACCAATTGAAAGTCTGGGGAGAACGCATCAACGTCCCCGTTATCAGCCAGAACCCTGGCTCCGACCCCGGAGCGGTCGTTTTTGATGCTATCCAGGCTGCTCATACACGTGGATGTGATATACTGATTGTCGATACTGCTGGCCGTCTGCATACGAAATTTAACCTGATGGAAGAACTCAAGAAGATCAACAAGGTCATTCAAAAGTTCGTTCCTGATGGCCCCCATGAATTGTTGATGGTAATTGACGCCACAACAGGTCAGAATGCGCTTTTGCAAGCGCGTAAGTTCGCTGAAGATATTGGCCTGACAGGGGTCATCGTCACCAAACTGGATAGCACGGCTAAAGGGGGATTTGCGTTTGCTGTGGCAGATGATCTAGGGGTTCCTATCAAATTTATTGGCACAGGCGAAAAAATCGGAGACCTGGAACCATTTGACCCACAGAAATTTGTTGCGGCTCTCTTCGCGCAAAATTGACGTGGAGGTTTTTTATGGCTAAAGAAACAGCTCTTCCGGCAACTGGACAGTCACCCACATTTACTCACGGCAAAGCAGGTCTATCTGCGGTAGGAGACCTGGCGGTAAAATGCCTGAAATGTAAAGAAATTCTTTACGGACGTGACTGGAAAAAAAATCTGAAAGTATGCTCACGCTGTGGCTACCACTTTAAGCTCTCAGCACAAGAGCGCATCGAACTACTCGTGGACCCTGAGAGCTTCGTCGAGATTGACGCGGATATTATTTCTGTCGATCCACTCAATTTTGCCAATCGCACGCAAAGCTATGCAGCAAAACTGGTGGAAGAACGACAAAACGTGGGCCTCAATGAGGGCGTCGTCATTGGCCACGCCGCGATTGACACCAAACCACTTGCCCTGGCAATTATGGACTTCCGCTTTATCGGCGGTAGCATGGGCAGTGCGGTCGGTGAGAAAATCACGCGCACTATCGAATTAGGCATCGAAAAACACATTCCGGTTCTCATTTCCTCCACATCGGGCGGTGCTCGTATGCAAGAGGGTCTCTATTCGCTGATGCAGATGGCAAAAACCTCAGCCGCACTCGCACGCCTGAGTGATGCCAAAGTGCCCTACATCAGCCTGATTACCGATCCAACCTTTGGTGGCGTCACCGCTAGTTTTGCGATGCTCGGTGATATCATTATCGCCGAACCGGGCGCACTTGTCGGTTTCGCTGGCCCCCGCGTGATCGAAGGCTTCATGCATGTCAAATTGCCGGAAGATACAAACTCGGCGGAGTTTGTTCTTCAACATGGCATGATCGATGCTGTAGTCCATCGACGCGACTTGCGCCAAACACTCATGCACATCCTTCACCTCTATAGTTAAAAAGGTGTATTTCTCGCTTATCTATATTTAGCACACTATAACAGGAGCAGAGGGAAACGGAATGACCTACGACCTGGAATTTGAAAAGCCACTTGCCGAAATAGAGAAAAAGATCACAGCATTACAGCGCAAAGGCGACCGCTTAAAACATGAAGAGCAACACCAGCTTCACGAGCTAGAACACGAATTGCAGCATCGCACCGAGGAAATTTATAAAAATTTGTCCTCCTGGCAGACCGTGCTGGTGGCACGCCACAAAGATCGTCCCTATACCGCAGACTATCTTCAACTGATCTGCGATGATTTCTTTGAGCTGCACGGTGATCGTGCATTTGCTGATGACCATGCTATTATGGCCGGACCAGCGCGTTTTAACGGTCAGACCATCATGTTGATTGGCCATCAGAAGGGACGTGACGCGAAGGAGAAGCAATTCCGCAATCTGGGCATGCCACATCCAGAGGGCAACCGCAAAGCCTACCGTCTTATGCAACAGGCCGAGAAGTTTGGCTTCCCCCTGGTCAGTTTGATCGATACATCGGGCGCATCTATTGCTCTGGGCGACGAGGAACGTGGACAATCCGAGTCTATCGCGCAAAATCTGTATTTAATGGCCAGGCTACGCACACCCATCATTGCCATTGTCATCGGTGAAGGTGGCAGTGGCGGCGCATTAGCACTCAGTGTAGCAGATCGCATCCTGATGCTAGAACATAGTATTTACTCAGTAGCATCGCCAGAGGCGGCAGCATCCATCGTCTGGCGCGATACCACCTTTGCGCCACAGGCAGCCGAAGCAATGAAAGTTAGCGCACGTGAACTCAAAACGCTGCAACTGGTCGATGGGTTAATCCCTGAGCCATTAGGCGGAGCGCACCGCGACCATCGCCGGGCCGCAGAATTTCTCAAGGATGCTCTAAGCAGGCATCTGGCCGAGCTTGCCCAAATACCTCTCAATGAACTGTTAGAGCAACGGTATCAGAAATTCCGTCGCATCGGACAATTTGGACGCATGGAAGTCCCTGAAAATTCCCCCGTCTAACCTCTTGACTTCTGCGCCTGAATGCGTTATCATGCGAACTGGAAATAGTAAGCCGACGTGGCGGAACGGTATACGCGCCTGTCTCAAAAACAGGTCCTGAAAGGGTTGAGGGTTCGAATCCCTCCATCGGCATTTTTACTCGATAAGAAACGTCTCTAGTCGCTTCCCAGGCGACTTGAGACGTTTCTTATTTGTACGACAATTCGCCTACGACAGCAACGCTCAAACCGCTGGCGACTGTTTTGGCAGTCCGTTCATCTTCAATTGTGAGACACAGACATGACACCCACAAGGGGCGTCACTACATGTTATGCACGTCATATCATCTGATAACATGTAGTGACGCCCCTTGTGGGCGTCATGCTCATCTTCCATATGACGTTTGACAGAGCACTACAGCAGCGCTCAAACCACGTGGCTCGAAGCATTCGAACAGGTGTTACGTCATGGACATCCAGAGATTTTCAACACCGCTCAAGAGGTACACCAGATTCAGTCCCATCGTACAAATTGCTGGAAATCACAAAAAAAACCGCATTCCCTGCGGATATCCTACGTTATACTGGCTCTATAAACTCTTACACATTCAGTAAGGAGAATACAGATGCCAACTTCGGATGCCAACAACAAGACAGATCGACTACGGATGCTGCAAAAAATGTTTGAGCCGCGAGGTGCGAAGTTTCGCACAAAAGAGATCGCAGAACGACTAGGAGTTAGCGAAGACAGCGCGAAACGGTATATTGACGAGTGGAGCGTTGATGGTCGTCTTCCCTTGCGCAAAGATGGACAATATTGGATTCTGGCTGAAGATGCCAACCTCCAACAACTACAATTACATCTAAACTATGCCGAGGCAGCGGCTCTTTATATTGCTGGTCGCCTGCTCGCCTCTATTCATGATGAACGGAATACCCCTGTAATCATGAGTTTGACCGAGCTAACCAGTAATATGCCCGAACCGGTACGGCCCCATCTTTCTGCGCTGGTAGAAATGGCGAGGAAACGACAACAAGGCGAGGACCGTTCCGCGATTTTTGAGGCCCTGGCTATCGGCTGGTTACAACAGCGCAAGGTGCGTCTACTCTACGATGCCCCTGGCAAGCGCAAATTCCAGTGTCTGTTTGCCCCCTACCTGCTTGAGCCGTCGGGTATCGGGCGCACGATCTACGCCATCGGGCATAGCAATCCACCGGACGCGTTACGCACCTATAAATGGGAGCGCATAGAGTCTGCCGAGGTGACGAAAGAGTCGTTTACGATACCGGAGAATTTTAACGGGCCGGAGATGCTTTCGCGCGCCTGGGGCGTGATGTATGGCGACGAGCAGCCCGTAACTGTGCGCCTGCGCTTCTCGTTCTCTGCCACCAGACGCCTGAAAGAGACGCTCTGGCATCCCACGCAAGACATCAAAGATACACCAGATGGTAGCGTGTGGACGGCGCAGATCGGCGACATCATCGAGATCGAGAACTGGATTCGCGGCTGGGGCGCCGACTGCGAGGTCCTTGAGCCAGCCGCATTGCGCGAAAGCATCATCAGCCACGTGCGCCAGATGGCCCGGATGTATGGTGTGCTGCAATCACCCTCCAAACCGCTTGATGAGCCTGATGATGACCTGTTAGATACCTTGTTAGGAGAGTAGTCATGGCATTGCGCGATTTTCAAAAAGAAGTATACAGGCTTGTCGTAAAGGAGCGGAAAAACGTTATTCTCCAGGCTCCAACTGGGGCGGGTAAGACCTTGGCTGCAATCTATCCCTTCATACGTAATTTAGAGCAAGAGGGTGATGCTTTGCCCTATAAATGCCTGTATGCAACTCCTCTGCGCACGCTCACCAACCAGTTTTATGAGGAGTATAAGGACTGGATTGAGCGAATAGACAAGAAACGTGGGACGAACTTTGTGCAACGATATCAGTTGATGAAGCGGCCTACCGTTTCTATTCAGACCGGTGAGCAACCCAGCGATCCACAATTTGAATCGCCACTAACATTCTGCACGATTGACCAGTTGCTTGCCAGTGCCATCGGGACCCCGTACAGTATCGGTACACGAATGGCAAATATCAATGCTGCGGCGGTCTTCGGCTCCTACCTCGTGCTGGACGAGTTTCATCTCTACCCGCTTGCGGAAGATGATACTTGCTTTGGCGCACGCACAACAGTACTTGAACTGTTGATGCTTCTCAAAGGCGTAACGCGCTTTGTTCTGATGACTGCGACGCTTTCTCAGGAGATGATCGACGAACTGAGCAAACTGCTTGATGCAGTAGTGGTCAAGGTCGAAGGTGAAGAGCTGGCTGAAATTATGCAGGAGCGCCAGCGCACGATTAGAACCAGCGATCAGCCGATGACAGCGAAGGCAATTCTGGCACAGCATGATCAATGTTCTCTTGTTGTCTGCAACACGGTTGCGCGTGCGCAAATGATCTACTGGCAATTAAAGGATGAGGCGTCGAGGCGTGGCATTGAACTTGTTTTGCTGCATAGTCGCTTAACAGATGAAGACCGTAGGAAGCGCACAGAGAATGTTACAGAACAATTGGGAAAATTCACTGCCAAGAATCCTGCTGGCTGGAAGGGTGGGCAATACTTCGGCAAGAACATGATTGTAGTCGCGACTCAGGTCATAGAAGTAGGACTCGACATCTCAGTCCAGGTGTTGCATACCGAAAGTGCCCCAGCCAATAGCGTCATCCAGCGTGCGGGACGCTGTGCCCGTTTTGAGAAACAGCAAGGCCGTGTGATTGTCTATCCTCTCGCGGAAGTGCAGGGCAAGTCTGCATCGACAAAACCCTATGATAAAGCTCTGTGTGATGCCACATTCGAGGCTCTCAAACAGCGTGACCCTCAACAACCTTTTGATTTCTTGCAGGAACAGGCTCTCATCAATATGGTGCACTCAAAAAGTGACTTGGACCTGTTAAAACGCTTCAAAAACAGAGAGGAAGCAATACAGAAACTAATTTTTGAGGGTTTACGCGATCATAGCCGCTCGATCATCAGTACGCTCATTCGTGACGTTGCACAGGTGCGCATTCTGATCCATAACAAACCCGAAGAGGCAATTACCGAGGCTCCCTGGCAGTGGCAAAGCTTCGCGTTGCACCCCGCCTCGCTCGCTTCGCATATGGAGTTCTTCGAGGCACAGCGTGATGCTCTCAAGATAGATTGGGTATGTAAAGAGGCGCGGGCCGAGATAGATCAGAATAAGAACAGCACCGAAGAAGAGGTTGATAGTCGCCAAAAGACCACCTATACATGGGACCTTATGGCATCTTCTTCCAATAAACAAAGCTTGATACGGAAATTCTATGCAAGCCTTATGCTTGCATTGCAGAACGCGCTGGCAACCTATCATCCAGAGTTAGGATTTATCTTGCGTAGTGATAGTGTGCCTTTTGATTGGCCAGCTTACGAAAGTCCCAAGTTAGGGAAAAAAGGGGGTGGCAATAATTCAGCATTTGGACCTATTAAGGTGCAATCGTATATCCAGCATATTGGTGGGTTGGTTGATGCGTATAATACTGGTATTGTGCCTGGATTGAAATATGTGATGGAGCGATTAGAGACCACTCAAGGTTTGCCAACGGGAAGCATTGAGCATGCGATTCGGCTGGCGATTGCCTGTCATGATCTGGGAAAGTTGAGTGAGCAATGGCAGGCATGGGCTGATGAATGGCAAAAACTACTGTATGCGCAGAAGGGGTGGCTATTCGATGCTAATAACATGCCACGTTTCTACGCCAAGACCGACTATGATTCCAGTGACTCTGTACAGAAGGACTTACAGAAAAAGACAAAAAATAAGCGACCAAATCACGCTTGTGAAAGTGTCGTGCTTGGCATGGATATCATCGCTGACAGTCTGGGTATGTTGGTAGAGGACCCGTTACCGCTGGCTATCTATGCGGCTATTGCCCATCACCATAGTGCCAACGCATCCACTTACAAGGCTACTCGTTTACAGAGCGGTGCTGAGGAAGCAGTTGAGCAGGCGTTGCAACGTGCGCGCCAAACCTTTACGTGGAGTTTTAATCATGCGCTGCTGCAAAATCCGATAAAGCGCGATAGTGATTTGAAGCCAGCGAATGGCGACCCGGAGATTGCCGTTCCTAATCTTGGTATGGAGCAAGAAACGTGGCTCTATTATGTCATCGTGCGCGCTTTGCGGTTAGCCGATCAACACGCCGATGATTTCAGCGCGAATAACAAATAAGAGGAACGATAATGGATTTTTACGTCAACAAAACTAGTGGTACAGCGGCAGACATACAACTCGCGATTGGTTTCGCGTCCTGTGTTGATGCGCTGTACAGAAGGCAAGACAAACGCAGGGGAGACATAGAACTTCGTAACGAGGGCTACCGCTATCACATTATTACGCCTCGTCCTTTAGACCTGGAGCAGATTTCGGATGATTTCCTGGAGTCATTTCAGCTTGTCTCACCGCTTGATTCTCAGAAGCAGCGCGACAAACTGCTCAAGAAGGGCGATGCCGATCACCATCTGGACGGTTTTCCCTATGATACTGAGATAGAAAAGAGCAGAGCTTATCGAGAGTTGCTGAAAAAACTCCCGCCCTCGCTGCGAACACCAGAGGCGCGCTTGCGTAAAGCTCCTGAACTACAAGAAATCGCTGATATGGAGGCGGATTCACGACTGGAGAATTACCAAGCAGTTAATCATATGAAGGTTGCTGCTACGTTCAATGATCTGGCTATGCGCTGGAGTGTATTAACGCCTTCGCAGAAACGCTTTCATCTTCAATTGTTGCTCGACCTTTTTGCGCGTGAGGACAATGATATCGCAGCAACCGTCTCTCAGTGGCAGGAGTACGCAAAAAAGCAGCAACTAAAAGGCAATGTCCTTGTGACTGCTTTACAGATTATCAACCCGACGACAGGAAAAGGGGCCAACCGTATGAAGGGTGGTGAACTGGCGATTGGCAATCTGGATAGTTTCTGGCTGCTCGAACTCCTGAAATTTCGCGGCTATATGGAAGCCACTGTTCCTATCCTGGTGCAGGACGAAGATGATCGCAAAATTTATGTTATTCAGCCGCGTAATATCAAATTGTCGCATTTACAGGGGATTATAAAGGAGTTCCGCGCGGTTTTCTGGTCTACGACTGCCATCAAGTTGGATATTATGGCTTCACTGCGCTTTGCGCAGGTGGTGATGGAACAATATCGCGTCAAACTGGAACAGATGCCGAAAGGAAAAATTACCAGCCTGGCAACAGAGTTTTCGGTGTCGTTCTACAAGTACATGGGTAGCGCGCACGCCACAATGAATCTCTCTACCATCGGCCTGCCTATCTGGTTGTCTGCACCGGAGACGCCGGAAAAAGTCGAAGAGGCGATGGCACTGCTGGATGAACATATCAGCATCGTGCGCGGTCTGCACAACAGCAAAGGCGAAGAGGGAGCAGAGGAATACGCGCTGTTACGTGTCTATCGTGATTTCCTCTCCGCCAATGATCTGCACCCTTTCTGGCAATTCACAACCGCCTATAGTAGTTATCTCATGAGTTCGCTTGCGAGCTTGCAACATCACGTTCGTCAACTTAGTTACACTGGATTGGAGTATCTCCTTATGAATATGCAAGACAAAAATCCTGAAGCCGTCGCTATCTTTAACGATGTTGGTTTCCAGCATATTGCTGATGCCATTCGTTATGCGACTGTTATCGCGCAATACTGGCGTAGCCAGGATGGTCGCAGTGATTATGAAGTGCGCTATGGCCTGGGACGCAACCTCATGCGCAAAGCCCACTATGGGAAAGAATTTACCGCTGCCCTCGCTGAGTTTCTCTTCCTCTACAACGAAGAGAACGCGCTTGAAGAGGAGAAAGAGAGCAGGCGGAAGAAAGATAATCCCGATAGTTCCTCATCGTATCGTTTTCGTCCGAAGACAACGGAGGAGGATTTCCGTTGCGTAGTCAATCTCACCAAC
>DAICZM010000279.1 GCA_027311145.1 Ktedonobacterales bacterium | reverse complement strand
TCGTTGCTCATTTTGTGGAAAGAGCCAGGACCAGGTGCAGCGTTTAATTGCTGGCCCAGCCGGTGTCTATATCTGCGATGAATGCATCGATCTGTGCCGAGAGATTATAGAGGAAGAACAGGCCACTGTTGCCAGGCCACGTCTCCAGGCTGGCAAAATACCCGCGCCGAAGAAAATCTATGAACAACTCAGTAGCTATGTGATCGGGCAGGAGCGGGCCAAGAAGACGCTTGCCGTTGCTGTTTACAATCATTACAAGCGTATTGGGGTGGGCATGCAAATCGACGATGTCGAGTTGGGCAAAAGCAACATCTTGATGATTGGCCCAACCGGCAGTGGCAAAACGCTGCTGGCGCAAACGCTGGCAAAAGTGCTGGATGTTCCCTTTTGTATCGCCGACGCAACAGCGTTGACCGAGGCAGGCTACGTTGGCGAAGACGTAGAGAATATTCTGCTCCGCCTCATTCAAACAGCTGATTTCGACATCGCACGCGCCGAGCGTGGCATCGTGTATGTCGATGAAATCGACAAGATTGCCCGTAAATCTGACAACCCATCCATCACACGCGATGTTTCCGGCGAAGGCGTACAGCAAGCACTCCTCAAAATCATCGAGGGAACCATTGCTAATGTGCCGCCACAGGGTGGACGCAAGCATCCACATCAAGACTTTATTCAAATCAACACGTCCAATATTCTCTTTATCTGCGGCGGCGCGTTCGAGGGTCTAGACAAGATCGTCGAGCAACGTCTCGGCAGCAATAGGACGATGGGTTTTCGCTCAGAGCGCGCCGCCAAACAGGCTGTTGAAGAGGAACACAAAGAGTCGGTTTTGACTCATCTCATCCCTGATGATTTGCTTAAGTATGGCTTGATCCCTGAGTTTGTCGGACGTTTGCCCGTCGCCGTCTCACTCGACAGCCTAGATAAAGCCGCTTTGGTGCGCATCCTAACCGAGCCAAAGAACGCAGTCATCAAGCAATATCAAAAATCCCTTCAGCTTGATCGGGTAGACCTCGTCTTTACCAGCGAGGCACTCGAAGCGGTTGCCGAAGGGGCACTCAAACAAAAGACAGGCGCACGAGGTCTACGCAGCATCATTGAAGATGTCCTTCTGGACGTGATGTACGAAATACCATCGCGTACCGATATCAAAAAAGTAATCATTAACGATGACGTGATTACCGCCCACCAAAAACCGCTCCTGGTGACACGTAGCGGGAGCGAACGAACAACAGCTTTTCCAGAAGATGAGTCTGCATAAGCAGACTCATCCCATGTTATCGAGCATTTGTTTCGTTTAACCACTAAAGAGAGACAGGCGAGAACTTAATGAATGAGCAAGAACGCCAAGAGATACTCGCGGATATTCATGAAATATATCCTTTAGTGGCGTTGAAAAGCATCGTTGTTTTTCCGCATAATCGTCATGCCCTAGCGATGGCGCGTGAGAAGACGATGCGTGCTGTCGAAGAAGCCATGATGCGCCCAGACCGCACGATGATTACAGCAACGCAGCACAATCCCAACCTTGATGATCCACAGAGCAAAGACATCTATCCAGTTGGCACACTTGTCGAAGTCACTGCGATGCATCGCCAGCAAGACGGCAGTCTTCAGGTCGTTGTTCGTGGCATTCAGCGCGTACACATCGAAGAATTTCATGAGACGGAACCTTTCATGAGCGTCCGCATCTCTTCTATGCCTGAAACGCAAGTCAAAGGTCCACAGGCAGATGCGCTCGTGCGTCACGCCACCAGCCTGTTTGAAAGCTATGCCCAGCTCAGTCGCCGCTTCTCTGCTGAAGATATCACCTCTATTGTCACACTCAAAAAACCCGCTCAGCTCGCTGATACCCTCGCCGCTCATTTCGTCACCGAAATGCAGCAGCAGCAAGACCTACTAGAAACCTTTGATGCAACGGACCGCTTGGAGAAAATTTGCGTATTGATGGGCAATGAAATTGAAATCCTTGAACTGGAAACAACCATCCGTAGTCGTGTACGCTCACAAGTAGATCGTTCGCAGAAAGAATATTATCTGCGCGAACGCCTCCGCGCCATTCAAGAAGAGCTAGGCATGGAGAGCTTCACAGAGGCTGACGAATTGCGCGCCAAGCTAACCCAAAAGGCTCTACCCAGCGAGGTTGCTCAAAAAATACGCAAGGAGATTGACCGTTTAGAGCGCATGCCCGCGCAATCCGCAGAAATTGGCGTGTTGCGCTCCTATATTGACTGGGTGTTAGCATTGCCCTGGACAGAGCGCAGTAGCGATGTCTTTGATATTGAGATGACGCGACGCATTCTGAATGAAGATCATTACGGTCTAGAAACCATTAAAGAGCGCATTATCGACTTTCTGGCTGTGCGTCAACTCCGCCTGCGGGCCGCGAACAAAGCGGGACGCGCCACGCAAGAGAGCCAAGGACAAATTTTATGCTTTATTGGGCCACCGGGCGTCGGCAAGACCTCACTTGGTCAATCTATTGCCCGTGCCCTCGGTCGCAAATTTGCGCGCATCTCACTCGGTGGGGTACATGACGAGGCCGAAATTCGCGGGCACAGACGTACCTATGTGGGTGCGCTACCAGGACGAATCATTCAGAGTATGAAAACGGTTGGAGTGCGTAACCCCGTCTTCTTGCTCGACGAGATTGATAAACTTTCCTCCGAGTATCGTGGTGATCCCGCTTCAGCCTTACTTGAAGTGCTTGACCCTGAGCAGAACCGCAGCTTTACCGACCACTATCTAGAGTTGCCGTTCGACCTCTCAGAGGTTTTCTTCATTTGCACCGGTAATATCAGATACCAAATTCCACGTCCGCTGGCCGATCGCATGGATATCATTGACCTACACGGGTACACAATCGATGAGAAAATCAATATTGGCATGCGCCATCTTATGCCAAAAGTACTAAAAGAACATGGTCTTATACCAGAACAAGTCAGGCTGCCACAAACAACAATGCGCCATATTGTCACCGATTATACACGGGAGGCTGGCGTGCGCAATCTCGAACGTCAACTCGCGAGTATCTGCCGTAAAGTTGCACGCCGCGTGTTGGAAAAGTCCGATGCTCACCTACGCATCAATACAAATATGCTGCAACAATATCTTGGCACACCCCGCTACAATAGTGTACCACCTGTTTTGCGCGAAAAAATCGGTGTCGCGACAGGGCTAGCTGTGACCGAAAATGGTGGCATCCTGCTCCCTGTCGAGGTCGTCACAATGATCGGCAAAGGCGATTTGATCGTCACCGGACAGCTTGGCGATGTCATGCGCGAGTCCGCAATGGCCGCTCTCTCCTATATCCGCACACGTGCCAGCGAACTGCATATTGATCCAAATTTTCAGGACACGACCGACCTGCATATTCACTTGCCAGAGAACGCTATTCCCAAAGATGGTCCCTCTGCCGGTATCACTATCGCGACCGCTATCGTTTCTGCCCTCACACGACGGCCAGTGCGTGGCGATGTTGCAATGACCGGTGAGGTCACGTTACTCGGCAATGTGTTGGGCATCGGCGGCCTGAAAGAAAAAGTCCTGGCCGCTCAGCAAGCGAACATCTCGCACTTGATCGTGCCAATGGAGAACCAGAAGGATATGGCCGATATCCCTCTCAAAGTACGCCAACAACTTCGTTTCACTTTTGTCGATAATATGGACAAGGTGATCGAGACGGCCCTACTCGATCAGCCTTTTGTAGCAGAAGATGAGCAGGGACCGCAACAGCAAACCTTACACAAACAAACTGCACAGCTCTCACCTCGCATGCAAAACCTGCACCGCGCGGCTCTACCAGTGGAGGCCGATGAGACTCTCGATGAGGCTCAGGAACCCCGTTTCATCGTTCCCCCACGAGATCAAGGCCAGATACCACAGGATACCTATCCACAAGCTCACAGCCAGCAAAATTGATGCTTGATAAATTGCCTTCTTGTTCGTTATAGGTATAGAGGGCCGATGTCGGCACTGCTCAGGTTCCTATGCCTACAACCTTTCACATGCTTGCTTCGTACAAACGATGAGACTGTGACAGCAACGAAGGCGATACCACTGGTTTCTATCTACCAGCTATACTGAGCATTAGACACTAAAAGAAAACACATCCTTCGTTCAAAGATGATTCTCGTCATTATCAAGAGAGGAATGTCATCATGAGTTATCAGGGACAAGACCCCAATCAGCAAGGACAGGACCCCAACGCTGGTCAGTACGGCAATTATAGTGGCGGCAACTACACTCCACCAACAGACCCCTATAGCGGGCAGCAACCCGGCTACGGACAGCAGCCTCCACAATATGGGCAACCCGGCTATGGACAACAACCTCCACAGTATGGACAGCAACAGCAATACGGACAACAACAGTCTCAACCGCCCTCTACAAACCCATTCGGCCTATCACAAAATACAGCGGCAGGATTAAGCTACCTTTTCGGGTGGATCACAGGACTCATTTTCTTTCTGACTGAGAAACAAAATCGTTTTGTGCGCTTCCATGCCATGCAGTCGATCATTGTCTCTGTCGGACTCACTGTTGTAAGCATCATTTTAAACATTATATCCCATATTGCCTTTCTCTACTTCGCAGCAACCTGCTTCAGCGGTATCTTGGGCATTGCCGCACTAGCAGTTTGGATTATCCTGATGGTAAACGGCTTCCAGGGCAAATACTACAAGTTGCCTGTTATCGGCGACTATGCAGAACGCTACGCCAATCAGGGCACACTCTAAAGCTCGCCAATGCTGTTTGACACACCCTTAGATTATCCTAGAATTGGTGTGCCAAACAGCATACACTTTTATCTACTTTTTTGCTCAACCTTTCCTATTGCCTTGACATCTCTGCTTTCGTCTACTACAATCGCAGTGGCAAGCAATCGAAAGCATCATGTGTATTCCCCACATCAGCGAGAAAGGGATTGTGTATGGCAGATCGTATTGGACAGCGCATTGAAACATACCGCCTGCTCAAACTACTCGGACGTGGGCAGTTTGGCGAAGTCTACCTGGGCGAACAGATCTATGATAAATCGTTGGTTGCTATCAAGCTTCTAGCCCATTTCTCGCCTGAAAACGCCAAAGGCTTTATTAATGAAGCCAGTACAAATTTTAAACTCCGCCATCCCAATATTGTGCAATTGCTCAGTTTTGGCATTGAGAACGACGATAATGCCTTTCTTGTCATGACCTACGCTTCCAATGGCTCCCTGCGCACCCGCCTTCCACAAGGGAGTATGCTGTCCTTGCCAGAAGTAGTGGGCTATGCGCAGCAGATTGCCGATGCCCTTGACTATGCTCACAGCATTAAAATCATCCATTGTGACATCAAGCCGGAGAACATTCTGCTCGGTGCGCAACATGAGGTTTTACTGAGTGACTTTGGCATCTCAACGGTCGCACATCGCACAGCTTCTTTCCAGGATGTCAGCACCATCGCAGGAACCGCCCTCTATATGGCTCCAGAGCAATTTCGTGGTAAGCCGCGGCCCGCCAGCGACCAGTATGCACTTGGTATCATGGTTTATGAATGGCTCTGCGGCAAACCCCCCTTCGAGAGCGGCAATTTTATTCAGCTGGGCTACCAACATACGCACACCCCACCACCACCCTTGCGTCCTCGTGTGCCCACACTCCCTCTCGCAGCAGAGCAGGCGGTCTTGCGTGCCCTGGCAAAAGAGGAACACGAACGTTTTTCCAGCGTGCGTGACTTCGTACAAGCACTCGCGCAGGCAGGTGGCATCGCGCTCTCTCCTGCACCTCAGGTCGGTGCATCACACTTTAGTGTGCCGCCAGTCCAGCCAAAAACACCGCCCGCTGCGACGGTTGCTGCCCCCACACCACTGTCCAATGCCCCGCGTTCAACAGAGGCCGCTAACTTCAAGCAGACTTCGCCGCTTGTACCGCCGCCGCCGCCCGATCCATACAGCGAACCATATCGCCCACCCGTATCACCCCGACCAGCGCAACCCAAACCAAGCTATCAAAACCCCTACGTGCCACTGGGAGGCTACGGCTCCCCTTATGGACAGGGACAACAATTTGCTGCCACACCAGAAAAGGTCATGGGCCTTTCGCCCAATGCAGCTGCTGGCCTCTCCTATATCTTTGGTTGGATCAGTGCTACCATTTTTCTGAACACGGGCAAAAATAACCGTCTGGTACGCTTCCACGCCATGCAGTCGCTGCTATTCAGTCTGGCAAGCGGTCTCTGTGTCACTCTTTTCTCACTCATTGTTTCCTCAGCAAATTCAAATACGACAAGCAATTCGAGCCTGGTCGGCTGTCTGGGCATTATTTACATTGCAATCTTCGTTTTTTGGGTCATTGCAATGGTCAGCGGTTTTCGGGGAACATGGTTTAAGCTGTGGGTCATTGGCAAGATGGCGGAGTCACACGCGAACAAAATCAAATAAGAGAGGGAAGCCAGACAGCTTCCCTCTCTTA
>DAICZM010000278.1 GCA_027311145.1 Ktedonobacterales bacterium | reverse complement strand
GTATCAATTGAAGATGAATGAACTGCCAAAATAGTCGCCATGACGTTTGACAGAGCACTACACATTTTAATGTTATAATTTGTTAATATCCATCATCACGTCTTGCTACGCCTGCCAGGACATGGCGAATGTTTTGAAGAGGAAGGCTAGCATGTCGCTGCGTTCCTCGATGACTTTGGCTATTGGTTTGCCCATGCCGTGTCCCGCCTTCATCTCCAGGCGTAAGATGATGGGATGCTCGCCGCTGTTAGCTGCTTGCAGGGTAGCTGTGAACTTCTTGGCATGTGCGGGCACGACGCGATCATCGGTATCCGCTGTCATGATGAGCGTTGGCGGATATGTGACGCCCTCTTTGACATTATGCAGGGGCGAGTAGGCGTAGAGAAATTTGAAGTGTTCCGCGCTATGTTCGGCATCGCCATATTCGGGAATCCAATAGCGTCCAACCGTGAAGCGATGGTAGCGCAACATGTCGATCACGGGAACCTCGCAGACGACCGCGCCATAAAGATCGGGACGTTGCACCAGACACGCGCCCGTCAATAGCCCGCCATTGCTGCCGCCATTGATTGCCAGTTTGGGCGTGTTGGTATACTTGTTGGCAACCAGCCACTCTGCCGCTGCAATGAAATCGTCAAAAACGTTCTGCTTCTTCTCTAACATGCCCGCCTGATGCCATTCCTCACCATATTCGTTGCCACCACGCAGATTGGCGACCGCGTAAATGCCGCCCTGTTCAACCCACAGTAGCATCGTGGGGGAAAATGTTGGCGTCAGACTGACCGTGAAGCCACCATAGCCATAGAGCAATGTCGGATTGTTGCCGTCACGCTGCAAGCCCTTTTTATACGTTAGGAACATGGGGACGCGCGTGCCATCCTTTGAAGGATAGAAGACCTGCACAGTTTCATAGTTGCTTGCGTCAAAGTTGATTGATGGGTTATAGAGCACAGAGAGCGTCTCGCTGGCGAAATCGTAGCGGTAGATAGTTGGCGGATAGAGATATGAGGTGAAGCTAAAGAAAAACTCTGTCTGCTGTTCTCTGCCAGCGATGTCAATCAGTGAGCCGAGCGTCGGGAGGGCGACCTCGCGTGCAAATGTGCCATCGCTGTGATACAGCTTGATCTGATGATGCGCGTCATGCAGGTACGTGACGACAAAATGCCGATTGATGAGCAGGGCGAAGGCGATCACATCGGTTTGCTCTGGAACCAGTTCGCGCCACTGTGCGCGTTCTGGCGTGCGCGTGTCGATAGCGATGATGCGTCCACGCGGAGCGTTCAGGTCTGTCTGGAAATAGAAAACGGGACCATTGTTGCCAATAAAGCTATAGGCGGCATCGGCCTCATCGAGCAGACGCACGAATGGGCCGTCGCTGGCGACTTCGCGGTAGTAGATGCGGTTCTTGGGGTCAGTGCCGTGCCAGACATTGAGGAGCAGATACTTTCCATCGTCGGTGATAATGGGATCAAAGGCCAGTTCTTTCGCGTCTGGTCGCTCAAAAACCAACTGGTCTTGCTCTTGCGCGCTGCCCAGCGTGTGCCAGTAGACCTTATTGTTGTAGCTCTCTTCGCCCTCGGCAACCGTGTCGGGTTGTGGGAAGCGGCTATAGAAAAAGCCCTGTCCGTCGTGCCGCCACGCGATATTGCTGAATTTAGTCCAGCGAATGACATCCTCAAAGTCGGTGTGCTCGTCAATGCGACGAATGCGAATCTCCTGCCAGTCGCTACCGCTTTGTGATGTGCCATAGCCGAGTAGTGTGCAGTCTTGACTGAAGGATTGGTTGACGAGGGCAATCGTGCCATCTGTGCTCAGTGTGTTGGGATCGATGACAACGGTGGGTTCGCTGCTGAGCGAGCTTTGCATGTAGAGTACGGCCTGATTCTGTAAGCCCGTGTTCTTAGAGAAGAAATAGTGTGGTCCGGCTTGGCGTGGCACGGAATACTTGGCATAATCCTGTAACTGGGTCAGACGCGCTCGAAGCTGCTCACGTACAGGAATCGCGGCAAGATAGTTGCGGGCGAGGGCATCCTGTGCCTCAGACCACGCCTGTGTCTCTGCGGATGTTGCCTCTTCGAGCCAGCGATAAGGATCGGCTACGGGTGTGCCATGATAATCTTCAACCAGTGAATCACGGCGGGTAGTTGGAACGTCCAAGCAATAACTCCTTCTTATCAATTAAACGGCATCGTTGAGTTGTTGTACAAAATCGGTGATGATGGCTTGCACTTCGTCAAGGCGGTTCTGGAAGAAGTGGTCTGCACCCTCAACAGTAATCATGCTTTTGGGAGCGGGAATGCGCTCGAACCATGCGACGGCCTGGGCGTAGGGGGCGAGTTCGTCGTTTGTGCCGTGAATCAGCAGTTTGGGTTTATGGCAATCCTGCAATGTATCGTCACCAAACCAGCGTGCGGGCACGCCTAGCCCAATCATGGCCGCCACTCGATCATCTATGCAAGCGACGCGCAAACCGACGTAGGAACCAAACGAGAAGCCCGCGATAATAGCGGGAACGCCTGGGTAGCGATGGCTCATAAATTCTAGCGCGTAGCGCACATCGTCCATCTCGCCGCGCCCATCGTCATAGGTTCCACTGCTATGGCCGATGCCGCGAAAATTGAAGCGCAAAGCCGGAATCGTCAGCAGTTGCAGCGTTTGTGCTACTTTGAACACGACCTTGTTATGCATCGTTCCTCCGTAGAGAGGATGGGGATGGCAGATCACGCTCACGAAACGCGGAGTTGTTCCCTCTTCTTCTGGTTTGAGAATTCCTTCCAGATGGCCGAGGGGCGTTGGAATATTGACGTGTAATATCTGGTTCGCCATAGCACTCATCCTATCCTGTCCCGCTATATATGGCGTGGGAAAGAGGTCCCAACGGATACTATAGCAGAGAAATTTGCAAACTTCATCTTTCGTCATCCTATCACATGTGCAGGTCTGGCTAAAAGCATGGGAGGACCCTGGCATAGGTATGGACACTCTAACATGGTATGGTAGAGCATCTCATCATGAAATGCAGTGACACCTGATGTGTAGCCATTGACTATCAGGCTACTGTCACGTACAATAGTAATAACGAACAAGATGTATCCTGCGTGAAGGTGCTATGCGAGCGACGTGGGGCGTGTTGAGTCGGAAAAACCTGGACCTGGCTAGCGCAGATGTCAATGTAATCATCTACCACGCTGGATCGTGTATAAAGGGGACCAGGGAGTAACCTCGTGGATGTCCACTTTTCTAGTACCGTGTAGTTCGTTTAGTTGGAAGCGAATAGCCACATGTAGGACAGAAGGCGCACAAGCGTTCCGATCTGGTGGCGTTCGCGACAGAGAGTCCATTAAGGCTCAGACTACGAAGGAGGAACGACAGTGGGAATGTTACGGGTGATGTCACGACGCGGTGATGATCGCGTCTCCTGGGACCCAAAAAAGGCTCTGGTGGGTGACGCCGAGGCAATTGCTGCTGTCCGGGAAGCGGAACGCATTTTTGCGCAAGAGAGAGCCAAGGGGGCGACAGCCTTCCGCGTCGAACAAGGTAAGCCTATCGAGCGCATTGAGCGATTTGATGCCACCGCCGAGCAGATTGTGATGGTTCCACGAGTTGTTGGTGGATGAGTTTGATTACGCAAGCACTGACAGTCTTAGGCTGGATAGTGATTGCACTCGCTGTCTCGCCGATGGTGTGGCTGCTAATCCAACCCTATCTGCGAAACTGGTTGCCGGCTGAGCGTAGAGCTATGCATCTTTTGCGAGATCTCTTAACGCCTGAGCAATTGCGCCAGCTTATCTGGTATGGTTATTTAGAGATTCCTAGCCCCACCGAACCGCAACGCATGTATCGTGTACCACGCACAAAAGGCTATGTACAAGTGATTGAACGTGGGCGTGCGACAATGCGTCTTTGCTTACAACCTGTAGAAAGTTTACCTGATGCTGACGTTGTTGTGCTGCATAAGCTCATGATTGAGGCGAATGAAGAGACTTACCTGCAAAAGGCAAACAAATACATCTGTGTTGAATAGTATACAGGGTAGCTAACACAAGTGCAAAATTGCCGGAGAGAAGAGAAGGCGCGAGAGATCGCGCCCCTCTTTATCCCTTATCCCTTATTCATCATCATTGTCGTCTTCGAGATCGCTCTGCTGAACCTGAATCACCTTGTGATGCCCGTTCTGTTTGACGCAGGCATGTGGGCTATCATCCAGCGGCGTCCCGCAAAAGGGGCAGACGGGTCGGCCAGAGCGTACAATCGCCGTAATGTTCGTGGAGAGTTCCTGAGCCTGGCTCTGCGTAAAACGAAATGTCAATGCTGCATCTCCCTCGCGTATCTGTTCACCCTCTTCGGCCCGCTCTAGTAGTGTCTCTAGTGCCACCGTGCTCAGGACAAACAGTTCGTTGCTCTCATCGTAGGCGAGCGTAATCTGGCCTGCCTGTAACTCACGCGTCGGGCGGCTGGGAAAATCGCTTGGGATACCCTGCGGAGCAGGCAAACCACTGGCTGAAGCCTCTGTGCGTAATACCAGTCCGTCGGTAATTTGCGCTAATGCGCGATCAAGGGCCAAGGAGAGGCTATTCAGTTGCTCTTTTTCTATCCAGACAAGGGCAGAACCGCGTCCGCTCTGTATGAAGAGACGAAAACGACGCTGCCCGGGTCGACCTACTGCCTCGGCTCCTAACACGCGAGACGCACCTAAATCTACACTCATAATGATACCTCGTATTTCTTGTTGTGATGTGTTGGTATGCATTGCGCCTATGCGCTTCCGTTCGCTTAATAGCCACGCTGTGGATCATAGCGATTGTGCAACGCTTGCTTGGCGCGAAAACGACGGAGGTTAGTTGCAAAAATCTCCGTCAGACGCTCATCATAACGCACGCTGACGCCCGAAATGTGTGGCGTCAGCAGCACATTTGGCAATGCATAAAGCGGGCTGTCGGCTGGCAGTGGTTCTTCCTCTGTCACATCCAGGCCCGCACCCGCGATCCACCCTTCTTTGAGGGCGCGGATCAGTGCTTTCTCGTCGACGACTTTGCCACGCGCAACATTGACCAGGTAGGTATGGGGTTGCATGCTGCGTAGCTCGGCTTCCCCGATTAAATGCTCGGTTTCCGGTGTGAGGGGAACTGCGAGAATCACATAATCGCTCAGCCGTAGCATATCATGCAATTGCGTTATCGGATAGAGTCTATCGACGTTTGGCTCCTGCTCAGTGTCATTCAGCGAGCGGCGTGTTGCCAGAACCTGCATGCCAAAAGCTTTTGCCAGATGGGCCACGCGTCGCCCGATACTGCCCAAGCCCACAATGCCCACTGTTTGGTTATCTAACTCGCGTCCCCCCAATTTATACCAATTGGCACTGCGCGGCCAGATATGACGATCTTGCAGTCGCACCATTTCGGGCCAGGTGCGGTTGAACATCAACATGCTCCCGAACACGTACTCGCCGATGGTCACGCCATGAATACCTACGGCGGTTGTCACAATTACCCCACTATCAGCTTGTAAAATACCAGTTGACTCAAGACCATCAATACCTGCTCCCGCGCACTGGAGCCAGCGTAAACGTGGGGCTAGGCTTCGCCAGTTATCTGGAACCCAGTAAGAACAGAGGATGTCGGCCTCTTCCAGGTGCGCCAGAAAATCATCGCTATTGGTGATACAGACAATCTCCGTCTGAGCTGCCTCACGCAATATCTCTTGTGAAGCCGGAGAAAATTGAAATGTGCTTACTACTTTCAAAGCATCTGTCATAAACGAAACGCACTCCTTTAGCGGATTAGTGTGGGTAGTGCCGATAATTGGGTGACCTTGCACGTTCTCTACAGTCTATCCGAATCGCATACCTCTGGCAAGTCATTGGGTATGTTCTCTATTATTTCATATAATAAAATCAGCATCAATATCGCTATGTCATGAGGAACAGCTATGCAGATTAGAGAAGCACAACAGGCCGACGCCGCCGGTATTGCACACGTCTATGTCAATGGCTGGCGCACTACCTATGTCGGTATTATTCCACAGGAGTATCTTGATCGTATGTCTTATGCGCATTTTGAACGCCATTGGGCAACGTTGCTCGCGCAAAAAGACGGTTTTTTCTATGTCGCGGAAGATGACACCTTGGGTATCATCGGCTTTATTTGGGGCGGCCCTGCTCACCAGGGTGATGATGTGTACACTGGAGAACTCCATGCAATCTACATTGACAAAAACGCTAGTCAACGTGGTCTGGGGCGTCTGCTCGTACAACGTCTGGCACAGCAACTTGTCCAGCAGGGCATCGCGGCGATGATTGTCTGGGTCCTGGCCGCCAACGCTTCACGCCGCTTCTACGAGCGCATGGGGGCGCAATTTTTACGTACTGGCCCATATTATGTGGAAGGGATTGCCTACGACTATACTGCCTACGGCTGGCCCGATCTGCGCGTGTTACTCTAAAGCAGAAAAATTGTATTTTC
>DAICZM010000277.1 GCA_027311145.1 Ktedonobacterales bacterium | reverse complement strand
AGATGTAAGTATACACGGAAATACTTTTCCACTACAAGGAATTTGGCGTGTATTTGCTTAGTAATTAAGATAAAAGAAGAGGGCTATATGGGTAATACACGGAGAGAAATCTTTGTTTTTTTTAATCATATCCCCTATTGGTACTATTTCTCAGGTTTCTTAGCCTTCTCAGCCTATTCTTAGCTTGCGAAACGATACAGCGTACATTATACTAAGCTTATACTTATTATCATGAACTTTAAATAAGTATAGTGATACAATTTGGAACGATTTGATAAAAGGGTCGGAGACAATTACAAGTAATAGAAGGGTCTAGCAGTCGCGCATGGAAACTCCTCCAAAAGATAATCAGGAAACACCAAAGTCTAGCGTGCGTAGTTCGGCACGCAAATCCGCCAAGAAACGTCATGCTCTGGTACGCTACGGTATTCCGGGAGCGTTGGTAACGATTGGTTTGCTCGTGCTTGCTGTTGTGTTGGTGCGCCTATTCAACGGTTCAATGGGGAATGTTACGCAGGAGAAGCCGATCAGTGCCATTCTCACGATGGCGAGCCACAATCAGTTAAAGGCAGTCACGATTAATGGCAATGATGTCCTCGCGACAGGCTTAAAAGGCCAGCAGTATCATGCGCTTAAAGAGACGGGCATGTCATTGACTGACACATTGACACGTGATGGTGTGGTAGTGAACATTGATGACAATCAAAATAACCAGTGGGTGCAAGGGATAGCGGACTTGCTGATGATCTTGTTAGTCATGGGGGCTATTTTCCTATTTCTCAGACGCAGTAGTGGTGGTGGTCATGCTACGTCTTTCACGCGCTCGAAGGCCAAGCGTTTCAACGAAGCGCATCCGACAATTCTTTTCAAGGATGTGGCAGGCATAGAAGAGGCGAAAATCGAGCTACAAGAAATTGTAGAGTTTCTCAAGCGTCCTGAACGTTTTACCGCGATGGGAGCGCGCACGCCAAAGGGCGTTCTGCTGGTTGGTGAGCCGGGAACTGGCAAAACGTTGATCTCGCGTGCGGTGGCTGGTGAGGCTGGCGTGCCATTTTATAGCATCAGTGGTTCTGAATTTGTCGAAATGTTTGTTGGCGTTGGTGCTGCTCGTGTGCGAGATTTGTTCCGCGAAGCAAAAGAGCATGCTCCCTGCATCATCTTTATTGATGAGATTGATGCAGTTGGCCGCCAACGTTCCAATTCTGGCCGGGGTGGTGGGAACGACGAGCGTGAGCAAACATTAAATCAGTTGCTAGTTGAGATGGACGGTTTTGATAAGCAGACAAATATTGTAGTCATTGCGGCCACTAATCGCCCTGATGTCCTCGATAAGGCCTTGTTGCGTCCGGGACGTTTCGACCGTCGGGTCATGTTGGACAAGCCGGATATTCGTGGGCGTCTCGCGATCCTTGAGGTGCATGCGAAAGATAAGCCGCTCGCTACGGGTGTTTCCCTGCACGAGCTGGCGTGTCAGACGGCAGGTTTTTCTGGTGCGGATCTCGCGAATTTATTGAATGAAGCCGCCTTGTTGGCAGCACGCAATGGGCAGGAGACGATTTGCCAGCCGGAGTTGGAAGAGTCCATCCTGCGCATCATGGCTGGGCCGGAGCGCAAAAGCCGCTTGATTACGGCCGCGGAAAAAGCGATCATTGCCTATCACGAAGTCGGCCATGCCATTGTTATGCGTTCTCTGCCGGGAACGGACCCTGTGCAGAAGGTTTCGGCGATTGCGCGTGGGATGGCACTGGGTATTACCGTACAGGCTCCTGCTGAGGACCGTTACTTGCTGCGTCGCTCTGAATTGCTCGCGAAGATGGCAGGGGCAATGGGTGGTCGTGCTGCTGAAGAGCTGATTTTCGGTGATATCACGACTGGGGCTAGCCAGGATATCGAGTATGTTTCGGCTATTGCGCGTCGCATGGTGTGTGAATTTGGCATGAGTCCGTTGGGTTTGGTGGCTTTGAAAGCTGATGGTGAGGGCAACTCCTCGATCAGTGGTGAGACGGCGGCGAAAATCGACCGTGAGGTCTCCGCTTTCATTGAGCAAGCGTATGCTACTGCGTTGAATATTTTGCATGAAAAGAAAGATCGTCTGGTTACTATTGCTGAATACTTGATGCAGGTTGAGACGATGGATGGAGCAGAGTTGGATGAGATGTTGTTTGCGGCCTGACATGACGATGCATTGACAAATGCTGTCGTGGAAAAAAGAGTACTTCTACAAAAGCAGTTGGTACGTTCACACGCACCAACTGCTTTTGTATGACGGGTTATCCTTTGACGCCACCAATGGTAAGACCAGACTGGAAGAAACGTTGGGCGAAAAGGAAGGCGAGCATGAGTGGGAGTGAGATGATTACCGAGGCGGCTGCGAAATAGCCCCAGGGTGTGGTATAGGTACTTTGCAAACCATAGAGGCCGAGAATGAAGGTCAAGTTACTACCGGTAGAGTTGGCATTGAGAACAAAGCTGGCAAGGGCGAACTCATTCCACCCGCCGACAAACATGAAGAGGGCAGATGCCGCTAGCGCAGGAGTGGCAAGTGGGAGTGTGACCTGCAAAAATGCCTGCGTATGGCTGGCTCCGTCGATCATGGCAGCCTGCTCAAGTTCTACTGGAAGTGTATCGAAGTAGCCTTTGATGTTCCAGCAACCAAAGACGAGATTGCCCGCAGCATAGATGACGGCGAGTCCTAAGAGGGGCACGGTGTTCAGCAGATTGAGATAGCTGAGAAGATAGTAGTAGGCTGTAATGGCAAGTAGGCCCGGGAAGGCTTGCAATGCGAGCAGCAGATTCAGGCTTACTTCGCGGCCCTTGAAACGGAAGCGCGAAAGGGCATAGGCTCCTGTCATCGAGAAGCACACGCCAATCACTGTGGCAAAGCCGCAGACGAGAACGGTGTTGAAGAACCAGGAGACAATGGGTAGTTGGGTGAAGGCGTAGGTATAGTTACTGAATGTGACGGGACTGGGCAGGATTTGTAGCGTTGTGGTGTAGAGCGACTGTGTGCCGTTGAGCGATGCCTGTAGCACATAGTAGATCGGAAAGAGGGCGAAGAGCGTCATAAATATCAGGAACACGTAGATCAGAGCCTGCGAGAAGCCGGATAGGAAGCGACGGCGCATGATCGTGATGCGTGCCCCAGAGCGTTCTATACTCTGGCCGCGTGTGGTTGTTGCTGTTGTAGAGACAGCTTCTGAGCTGGCGAGAGATCTGCTGATTTCGCTCATGCCAAGGCCTCCTTGTTTCTTTTGGTGCCGAAAGATCGGGCCATAAAGGTAATTGCGCCCAGAATAACGAACATGGTAATGGCAAATGAGGCAATAGCGGCGTAGTGAATATTGGCAACGCCACCATTTAAGACCTGATTGTACATGTAGACCATGACGAATGTGGTTGCCCCAGGTTTATCGGCGTTTGTAATCGGGCCGCCTGCGGTGATGAGAAAAACGGTATTGAACATCTGAAAGGTGGTGATTGCGCTCAAAATGGCGGCAGGAGTGATAGCGGGCCGTAGCAGTGGGAAGGTGACATTCATAAAACGTTGCCAGTTGTTTGCGCCATCGACGCCAGCGGCCTCGGAGAGTTCGGCGGGAATGCTTTGTAAGGCTCCGAGAATGACAACGGTAAAGAAGGGATAGGAGAGCCAGACATTGACGATGACGACGGCGAAAAAGGCCCAGAAAGGATTGGAAAGCCAGGGAATGTTGAACTTGGGGCCAAAGAAGATACGGGCAATCTGGTTAAGTGGGCCAAAGTTCTCGTTGAAGAGAAATTTCCAGATTAAGGCGGTGATGGCAGAGGGGGCAGCCCAGGGCACGAGCAGAATGACGCGCCAGAATGCTAGCCCTTTGATCTTAGGATTGTTGAGTGCGAGGGCAGTGAGCAACCCTATGATGAGGAAGAGTCCCACGCAGGCAATGACGTAGAGAATGGTCAGGCCTAAGACGTAGTACAGATCACTTCCAGTACTGAAGATCAGATCGACGTAGTTTTTCACGCCGTTAAAGGCGTAGGAGTCATTGAACTCCGTGTTGTTGGTAAAAGAGAGGTAGAGCGTGTAAAGGATTGGTGTCAGGTTGATGACGGCAATCATCAGGAGCATTGGAAATAAGTAGAGAAAGATCGTTCTGCGCTTGACTGTGAGCATGGTCCCATCTCCTTTTGGTGAAAAGGAAGGGTGGAGAGCCTTGCACTGACTTCCACCCATCCACGCTATTCCTTGTTGTAGTCTTCCAAAACTACAGGGATAGTGAGATTGAGATGCTAGGCTTGTACACTTTGTACACCCTTTTGAGCAGCTTGTTGCGCGGCGGCTAGGGCAGCAGAGGGAGACTGGTTCCCGGACCAGATGGCAATGAGTGCGTTGGCAACGGGCGTCCACAAGGCGGACATGTAGGGCGTGTTGGGCAGTGGCACGCCAACAGAGGCTTGTGCGGCATAACCGGCAATGGCGTTATTCGAGGTCACCGCACTGTCCTGCGATGCTGCTTGATTGGCTGGAATCTCGCCGGTCTGCTGGATCATCTGAAGTTGGTTGGTTTTGTTGGTGTAGAATTTCAAGATGTCAGCGACGGTAGCGAGAACACCACGTTGCTGTGCGTTTGTTGTCGCCCAGAGCGACTTTACGCCAACAAATGGGCTGGCTGGCTGGTTTGTTGAGCTGACTACGGGCAGTTTGGCAAAGCCAACATCAATGCCAGCTTTTGTTGCATAGTTTGAATAGGACCAAGGGCCATCAATGATTGCCGCAGCTTTGCCTTCAGTGAAGAGCGAAGAGGCGGTGGCTCCGTCAAGCGTCTTGGGTAGATAGGGGCGGAAGGAGGCAATGAAGTTCCCGGCTGCTGTGGCTTCGGGTGTGTTCAAGCCAACCGTGCCATCAGCTTTGACATAGTAGGCACCGAAACCATAGAACCAACCGGCATTATAATAGGCATCGGTGGTGGGCCATACGAGACCGTAGCTACCAGGATGGGCCTTCGCATAGCTTTGTTGGTAGGCAAGCATCTGGTCGGTGGTCTGTGGCAACTGCGAAGCACTGATCAGTTTCTTGTTATACATCATGGTCACCGCTTCAACGGTTTCCGGCACACCATAGATATGCCCGTTGAAGGTTACAGCCTGCGCAGCCGCAGGGCTATAAGTCGAACTGGTGTAGCTCGAGCTAAGATACTGATCCATCGGAACCACACTATGGCTATCAACCATCTCACCGAGTGAGTCGTCGACCCAGGCCACAATGTCAGGGCCGTTGCCCGCTTTGATAGCCGTGATAGATTTTTGAATGAGATTGCTGGTCTGCTGGACGAGTTTGATGGTCACATTGGGGTGCAGTGTGTGATAGGCATCAAAAATGGCTTGTTTGGGCGGCAGATAAGCACCACTCCAGCCGTGCCAGATCGTGATGGTGATCGGTGCATTCGCTGATGTAGAGCCGTTGTTTGAGCTTGTTGAGCCGCATGCTGCGAACAACATTGCGCTTAGAATGGTGAGTGGGAGCAGGAATTTGAGAATGTGCTTGAATGACATGACCAGTTCCTCCATGGTCGAAATACAGGGAATACCAGGTATTCCTTGTTTCTACCTACTTTGATAGCACAAGAAATGAATTTGCACACACTTGGTGCGTCTACTTATGACGATAGGCACTCTTGCGGAGCCTACCCGCGTGAAGCTGGGAGTGATGGCATTAGCAAGGCATGCATGACCTATGGCGATACATGTCAAGCGTGTGAATGTCTTTTCAGGAGGCTGCTTGCTCCTCTCAGTGCAGCATTGCACCAAATAGCCGATAATCAAGTGACGAAAGTGGCGGTTCTTTGTTTCAAAAAAGTGTGCAAAGTCCCTTTGCGTCGTCGCTGTTATCACAAGCCTTCAATCACGTGTGTTGGCCTCTGGTTGGCTAAGATACGTTTCGATGTTATGACTGATGGCTTGTAAAGAACTTAATAAGATAGGAAGATCACTGCTATTGACTACATCGATCAGGTGACGGGTCAGTGTGTCATGTTGCGCACTGACAGTATCGCGCAATTGCTTGCCCTCTGGCGTAAGGGTAATGAGTATTACGCGGCGGTCGCGGATATCGGTTGTGCGTGCTACCAGGTTGAGTTGTTCCAGACGATCAACAATGCCCGTGACATTGCTCTTATCGGTGAACAAGACACGACTGAGACCTACCATTGAACATCGCTGATGTTCGTCTAGATGCTGTAATACCCAAAACTGGCGCATACTCAATCCATATTTTGCGAAGAACCGTCGGTCACAGTCATCGAACAAAATAAATGTTTTTGTTAACATCTGATAGATATCTTGCTCGATACCCGTGCCCTTATTCACTGTACTCATGCTAGACGCCTCTTTGCTGTTGTAGTCATGTAGCGGTTTCGCTTATTTATTAGTATCGCAAAAAACTGTTGATTTGTCAACAGTTTTGCTTGCCACTTTTGCTACAGTGGTGTCG
>DAICZM010000276.1 GCA_027311145.1 Ktedonobacterales bacterium | reverse complement strand
ATTTGGAGGATAACCTGATTTGTGCCATCGGCATTGAGTGGCTCAGAGATGAGCAATGTTCCGATGATTTGCCCATTATCGTTGATGGGAATACTGACATAAAGCGAAGAAAACGAGCTATCTGCCGTCATGTTTTGTGTCGAATTATTGACGGTGATCTGAATCGTGCCATCTATTTCTTGCCCACTCTGTGCCTGTTTCATTGCGGTCGTCAGCGTCGGGTCTTGGCAGATGCCCTGCACAATGAAGGCGGGCCGGATACAAATGATTTCTTTGCCCGTCGAGTCGCTGGCAATCAGAATAATAGGATCATTGGTTGAAAAACTTTGGCGCGGGAAATTGTTCCAGCTTGTCCCCGTCAAATGGTATAAGCGTTGGATTTGTTCGGCTCTGGATGCCACCTGCTGGCGTAGCGAGCTGACCTGCGCATTGTAGACAAGGTTGCGTACCTCCAATGCGACTGCGAAGGAGAGAATGAGAACCGCTCCTAATGCGACGGCCAGATAGCTCAAAATGAGCTTTATGCGCAAGCTAACAGGTGATATGGCAAACCGACGCCTCATTGCTCTGCTCCTTGACGATGTGCCATTGATGTTGTTGTGCTGGGAACAAACTTGTACCCAACCCCCCAGACGGTTTGAATATGATGTGGGGCGTTGGGAGCTGTTTCCAATTTTTTGCGTAGTGTGCCGATATGGACATCAACGGTACGCCCATCCCCGAGATAGGTATATCCCCAAACCTGGTTGAGCAGCGACTCACGTGTAAACACACGGTCGGGTGAAGAGACAAGCGTGACGAGTAAGTCAAATTCTTTCACAGTTAGGGAGATGACTTGCCCGCTGACGGTGACACGGCGTGCAGGTAGCGAGATGACCAGATTGTCGATATGAATCTCATCAGTCTTTTTACTGCTGCTTTCCTGTTTCCCCTGTTCTTCATTTTCTGTTGTGGATGCATTCGTGTTGGTGCGCCGCAGAATCGCCTTGACGCGACTGACCAGTTCACGCGAATTGAACGGTTTGACGAGATAGTCGTCGGCACCCATTTCCAGGCCCGCGATACGGTCTTCCTCACCTTGACGTGCTGTCAACATCAGAATGGGTGTGCTGGCCCATGCCCGAATGCGGCGACAGACCTCCATCCCATCCAGGCCGGGCAACATCAGGTCAAGAATTACCAGGTCAGGGTGTTCACGGGCATGCAGTTCCAGCCCTGCAATCCCATCGCCCGCGCTGATCACATGATAGCCTGCCGGCTCTAGATGAATTTTTAGGACCTGGACAATGCTGGCTTCATCTTCAATTACGAGAATCTTTATCATTTTGTGTTTTCGCTATAACTGCTCTTGAACACATCACATGGCTTATGGAGTGTGCCATTACAGAGCCGCTTCACAGGCGGCTCTGTGTGCGAGCGAGGTTTATCACGCCTTTGCGCTAATGCCCATAATCACGCCCAATATGCCATTACTCTGCTCTGTCGTATCTGTATCATAGCATATCAGAGCGGTATCATAGAAGTCACAAAGATATGTAAATTTTCTGTAAGTTTGATGCACTAAAAATTGTGCGTGAGGAAGCCCAAACGTTCCAATGCCATATAGGCAGCGGGAATCTGACCTTGCACGGCAAACTCGCCAGTATGAATCAATTCAAGCAACTCTCTGGGCGTAATCAGGCGATTCTCGATCACTTCTGCTGGGTCAAGGTGCTGTTCGCCTGTTTTGCGCACATTGTGGGCAATATACCACCAGATGCGCGTTTCTGCTCCGGTGGGATTTGCCAACATGTGGGCCAGAAATTCTAGGTTTCCCGCTTCAACACTGTAACCTGTCTCTTCCATCAGTTCGCGGTGTGCTGTTGTGCGTGGGTCCTCCTCGTTCTCATCGATCCCGCCTGCTGGAAATTCCAGTACCTCTAAACCAATACCATGCTTATATTGCTTATTAATCAGAAATAGACCATCAGCTGTGATCGGTACGATGCCAACCCAGCCGCGATTTTCGATAATATGATAATCGGGGATAATTGTACCCCCTGGTAGCTGCACTTCTTCGCGGCGCACGCGCAAAAAGGGGGTATCAACAATACGTTGTGCAGAAAGAACTTTCCAGGGACGTTCTTGTGCCATTTTATGATCCTCTCAAGGGGTGTGATGATACTTTTTAACCCACTATCACGTTATTTTGTTTTTCTCTCTAATCACACCCTCACGATATCCTATATGTTTGTCAAAATTCGTCACCATGTCTGATACCTGTCCCACGCACGGATGCGATCAATCCTATTCCCTAGCGCGTGTTGGCGGGAGCGGCTCTGTTCGCCCTGTCTCGCGCAAAAGGAAACGTTGGATTTTGCCCGTTGCTGTTTTAGGTAGTTCGGGGATGAATTCAAGGTAACGTGGATACTTGAAGGCGGCGATACGCTCACGCACAAATGCCTTGAGTTCCTCAGCCAGGGTATCCGAGGGTTCGTAGCCGGCTCGTAGTGTCACATAAGCTTTCGGCTTGACGAGATCACTCTCGTCAAAGATACCTACAACCGCAGCTTCCAGCACAGCGGGATGCGCGATCAGCGTATTCTCAACCTCAATGGGCGAAACCCACTGTCCTCCTACTTTGAGCATATCATCTGAACGACCACAATACCAATAGTAGCCCTCTTCATCTTGATAATATTTGTCGCCTGTATGAATCCAGCGACCGGCGAAGGTATTTTTGGTCTTTTCGTGCTTGTTCCAGTAGTAGGCCGCGATGCTATCGCCGCTAATGAGTAAGTTGCCAATATTGCCTTGTGGAACGGGATGTTCCTGTTCATCCGTAATCATCGCTTCGTAGCCGGGCACAAGTTTGCCGGTGCTGCCGGCTTTGATTTCGCCAAGACGGTTGCTGATAAAAATGTGCAGGATTTCAGTTGAGCCGATGCCATCGAGAATAGGGATGTGGAAGGTATCCTCCCAGCGGTGCAGGATATCGGCAGGGAGAGCCTCGCCAGCGGAGACACAGACGCGTACAGACGAGCAATCGAAGCGTTTTGCGGCATCTGGCAGTGCGAGCATACTGGCATAGAGCGTCGGTACGCCGTAGAAGATGGTTGCTCGATACCGTTCAATACTTTGGAACATGGCTTCCGCGAGTGGACGCCCGGAATAGTAGGCGGCACTGGCTCCCACGCTAAAAGGGAAATAGAGGTTATTGCCGAGGCCATAGGCAAAGTAGAGCTTAGCCGCAGAGAAGGTGATATCGTCTTCGTTGATGCCAAGAATGGGCTTGGCATAGTATTCTGTGCAGTAAGTCATATCGTGTTGTAAGTGGACGCACCCTTTGGGGAAACCGGTACTACCGGAACTGTACAGCCAGAATGCGCTATCGTCCTTGCTGGTTTGTGCGGTTGCCAGCGTACTTGAGGCCTGGGCAATCCATCTATCGAAATTGTGTAGCGTAGCACTCTCCGGTTCTTGCAAGCCGATGACGACCACGTGACGGAGCGATGTCAGGTTTGGTCGGATATGTTTTAGGCTTTGCCAGAGAGTGTCATGAATGAGCAGGACACGCGCACGGCTATCATTGAGCATATAGACGTAGTCGTCTGGGCGTAGGGCGGTGTTTGTTGGAATGGGAACGGCGCCGATTTTGATTGTGCCAAAGAATGCTGCGGCATACTGTGGCGTGTCGAATAGGATCAGGGCGACACGCTGTTCCATATCCACGCCGAGGTCAAGTAAGCCGTTGCCGATGCGGTTGGCGAGTTCAACGATCTGAGCATAGGTATAGCTCTGGTTTTCATGGTAGACAGCGATTTTGCTGCCACGACCCTCAAGTACATGGCGGTCGAGGAAAGCGGTAGTGGCGTTGAACTGATCGGGGATGACGACCTTTGGTGGTGGGTTCGTTGGTATGGATTGCTGCATGTGCTGCATCGGGACACCCCTTTTTTTATCAGGTGGACTAAGGCGATGGTCGCTCATCGATGAGCGTCTCTCTCCATTATATCCGAAACAGTGGCATGTGTCAGTGACCTGATACTATGCAATGAAAGATAGCTGTTCGTGCAATAGAGCCGAGTGGTGTGCTTTTCCCTTGACATGCTAGTGATAGACAAGGTTATACTTGGGTAAGAAAAAAGAAAGTTTCTGTGATGACGGGTGGGCCTGTGCCACAGAGATAGGTGTTTTCTCATTTAGACGACAAAGAAGAGGAATGATACGATGAAAGTTGCCTATATTTTCAGTACGACCGGACATACCGTGAGTTACAAGTTGGGCAAGATGATTTTGCCACAGCTGGAAGAACATCGTCATGGGGTCGAGGTCGTTGGCATGTTTTTCTTTGATGACAATACCTATGCGTTGCGTCAGGGTGATCCTCTGGGTGAGCGACTCAGTGTCGTGGCACGGGAGCAAGGCATCTTGCTCATGCTCTGCGATCAATGTGCTACAGAACGTGGCTTGGCGGTCCCCGATGAAAAGGGGGGGTATCGTCCGGTAGGAACCGTTGAGGGTGTGCGTGTTGGATGTTTTCCTGATCTCTACACGGCCCTTGCCACCAATATGCCTGACCAGGTGATTACGTTGTGAAGAAACAGATGCGAGAAGACCACGACGGTAGTGGTAGGACGTGAGACTCGCTTAGAGAAGCCCCACCGCCAGGACGACAAGCATACGATGTTTGCGGCTTGGCTGGTGGGGCTTCTCTGTATGGTATGGTCCGTATAGGCGTGAATTGGTCAGGCTGTTTTAAAGCGCAGCAAGACTCGGCCCAGACGTACCTCGTCGTTATCATGGAGCGGTGTGGGTGTTTTGGGGGCGAGACGCAGGCGGTTCACAAATGTGAAGTTGGTGCTGTTCTCGTCTTCGAGTATGTATTGCCCATTTTCCAGGAAGAGACGGGCATGGAGACGGGAGACGCCACCTTCTTCGCCACCATGTGGGGTAAGGTCGATATCTGGGTAAATGCTGCTGACAGCATCCTCACGCCCAATCGTGATATTGTCTTTGCCACTCAGATCAAATTCCTGGTTATCGGCCTCAACAATCAGGCGGGCCTGTGTTGTGACTGGAGCCGCAACCGGTGTTGGTGTAGGAACGGGTGCAGGAGCGGATACGGGTGTGGGAATGGGTGCAGGAGCAGCGGCAGGCATGGCAACACCAAGCAGGCTGACGCCACAATTTGCACAAAACGCCTCGCCGGCGGGATTGGACGCGCCACACGAGGGGCAAACCTGTATCCCACTAGCAGGGGCTGCGGCAACGGGAGCGGCAGGCGCAGCCGTCGCCGCGACGGTAGGAGTATTCAAAGGCTCGCCGCACTCATCGCAAAAGGCTGAACCATCGGGATTATCGTGACCGAGTGAACATTTCATTGTCATGATACACTATCCTTTCTCGTACAAGGTCCATCTGCTCTATTGTATACTATCTTTTTTGGGTTATGGCAGCATCTCATCGAGGCGTTGCGTTAGTTTACGTGTCTTATTGCCAATTGTTTTGACCTGTTCCTGCGAAATCTGCTGGCCCTGATTGATCTGTTCAAGTGCCTCGCGTGTCTCATCGTCTAGGACACGGGTCACATTGGGAGCCAAGCGCGTTGTCGATTTGCCTGTCCGTTTGTATTCGTCTAGCACGCGGGTAACAAGCCGACTGGCATTAGCCTTCTCTGCGAAATTCATGACCAGAGCGTTGACCTGTGCGGCCTGATTGGCGTCATTTGTGAAGGTGACTTTAATATCTTCGCGTATCTTTTCACCAATCAGACTGGCAATCGGCACATCGTAGGAGAGTTCAGCTTGGGCGATGCGGAAAAGGCCGGCGGGACGTGGGTCGATCATCAACTCGATCAACACGGATTGCGGTTTATCTTTTTCCAGATCGCCGAGCGGAATGACCACTTGGCGGTCAGAGAGCGCGGATGCATCGATTTCGCGGATGAGCGGGAGTACTTTGACAGCTTTGCGCGGGGCGACGCCAGCGGGGAGACGCAACGTGAGCATTGTGTTGCGCACGGCGACGGCGACGGCACTCTGGACCTGCAACTGGAAGATGTTCATGGCGTCGGTTGGATTTCTGATAAACTCGGCAGGCTCACCACCACTGAGCTGACCGATATCGTCGAGTAGCCCCTCATCCCAGTCTTGTCCAATGCCAAGTGGATAAATGGAGACCCCGTTGGCGGCGGCTTCCCGGGCAAGCATACGGCACTGTTCGGTATCGCCGTAGGTGACGCCATCGGTGAGTAGAATCATACGGTTGATGGCGTTGGGAATGTTCCGACTACGCAATTCATTTAGGCCCAGTCCCATCCCACGTGACATCGTTGTGCCACCTGCATCCTGAATACGATCTATGGCGGCTTTCATGCCGGGCTTATCGTTGGCGGGTAAGGAAGGAATAATCACCTGGGCTGTATCGTCAAAAATGACCACTGAGATGTAGTCTATTGGCTCCAGGTGGTCAATCACGAGTTTGACCGCA
>DAICZM010000275.1:3630-6509 GCA_027311145.1 Ktedonobacterales bacterium | reverse complement strand
TGATAACTCTGTAACCTAGGGCAAGTATAACACAATCGTTCAGTAGTGGAAAGGTTTGTGCAATCTCTTTGGGCACGCATCGTTTTTAGGTAGATAATGTATGGAAGCCACTTCAATCTGTCTAAGACGCATCAATTGTGGCGATGAATGCTATACATGGTATAAATGAAACAGTCAGGCATGGCTTGGCGCAAAAAGTGACGTTCATTTGCCATCTGACCATTTCTTGTATTTTATGAGCAACTATGCTACACTTATATACGGACCATTGTAGCTTATTATTTTGGCTTTTACTCCTGTCGGTGGGGATAGGAGTGGAGATAGATATACAACTGAGTGATTTATAACTATGCTACACCTTCTGGTGTAGTTAGGAGGTCCTTTTTACCTTGACAACAGAAAAAATTCGACTTGTCCCTCTAGGTGGTCTGGGAGAGGTCGGAAAGAATATGATGGTCGTCGAGTACGGCGATGATATCATCATTATTGACGTGGGCGTGATGTTCCCTGACGAAGAGATGTTTGGTGTCGATCTGGTGATCCCCGATACTAGCTATCTGGCCGATAAAAAACACCGTATACGCGGTATCCTCATCACGCACGGACACGAAGACCATGTAGGCGGCCTTCCATACATTTTGCCAATGCTTGATTTCCCCCCCATTTATGCGACGCGCCTGACACAAGGTTTGATCAATGTCAAATTGAAAGAGCATCATATGCTCGATAAAGTGACAGTGAATGTAGTTGCGCCTGGCGATCAGGTGACGTTGGGGGCGTGTATGAGCGAGTTTTTCCGCGTCAACCACAGTATTCCCGACGCGGTAGGCATTGTGCTACACACGCCAATTGGTACGGTTGTACATACAGGCGACTACAAGTTCGATTACACGCCTGTCGATGGCAAACCCGCCGACTTTGGTGCATTGGCCCGCATCGGCAACGATGGCGTGCTGGTTATGATGGGTGATAGTACACGCATCGAATCGGCTGGTTACACCCCATCGGAGCGTGTGATTAATGACTCGTTCGACAAGATTTTTGCGAATGCGCCTGGACGCATTATGATTGCAACCTTTGCATCGCTGATCTCACGTGTGCAGCAAGTTATCGATGCAGCCGTGCGCTACGAACGCTTTGTGGCCTTGGTTGGGCGCAGCATGGTGAACAACGGGCAGATGGCAATTGAGCTGGGCTACCTGAACGTGCCGAAAGGAACGCTCATTCGCGCAGAGGACATTAACAAATTTAACCCTGAACAGATTGTAATTGTCTGTACAGGCAGTCAAGGCGAACCAACCTCGGCCTTGACCCGTATTGCCAATCAGGACCATCGCCAGATTCGCATTCAGGCTGGTGATACTGTCATTCTCTCGGCAACACCTGTGCCAGGCAATGAGAAAATGGTCAATCGCACCATCAACAACCTGTTCCGCCAGGGCGCGGAGGTGTATTATCAAGCCATTTCAAACGTGCATGTCTCCGGCCATGGTGCGCAAGAAGAGCTAAAGCTCATGTTGAGCCTGCTGCGTCCGCGTTTCCTTGTCCCAGTACATGGCGAGTATCGCCAGCTTGTCTTACATGCCAAACTGGCTTATTCACTGGGTATTCCCGAAGATCATATCACTGTCGTTGAGGATGGCGATATCGTTGAAGTGAGCGCAGAAAGTATCAAGGTGGTCGATCATGCCCGTAGTGGCAACGTGTTTGTTGACGGTTTAGGTGTTGGGGACGTGGGACAAATTGTGCTACGTGATCGCAAAGTTCTCTCACAAGATGGTATTCTGATGGCAGTTATCACTGTTGACAAGGAGACGGGCATGCCTATCGCTGGCCCTGATATCGTGTCACGCGGTTTCATCTATATGCGCGATGCTGACGAACTGCTTGCCAGTGCGCGTGATCGCATCTTGGAGTCACTTACGAGCCTCAATGGGCATTCTTCCGACTGGTCCTTCGTCAAGGATAAGATCAAAAATACGCTGAGCGAATTTCTCTATGAGAAAACGCGCCGTCGTCCAATGATTCTTCCTATTGTGATGGAGGTGTAGTCCAACCATTTTCGGTAGGGTCAATAAGGCTTTGAAACGCAGATAGCGCGGCTATGCAATAGTCGCGCTATCTGCGTTTCATGCTATCTCCGAATAAAGTAGGACAAAAAAGATATTGCAAAATCACCTGGTATGGTATACTTTACTCATAATGAACGAAGGAGGTTGCCCATGAGTACTTATCCACGACTGGAGGCACGCGTAAGTGCGCAAGAACGCCAACAAAACATTCTGAATGCACGCATCGAAGAATTATCTGAGGATATGACCACTAACATCAAACGGCTGTCCGATGACATGAACGCTAGTTTCAAACAGTTAGCCGAGTATCAAATCAAGATGGAACACCAAATAGATGCCAGATTTGAGGAACACACAGGCATTCTGACGGAACACACAGGCATTCTGACGGAACACACAGCACTAATCACTCAAATCCTGACGCGTATGGATGAACAAACGGCACTAATTACTCAAATCCTGACACACTTACTCAAAAAGCCCTAGTCAAAAGCACCTGCTACGATGTTTCCAACATAATGTAGCACTTTTTAGCTAGCCACTGGTCACACGCATATAGAAGGATGAAACCTGACACAGGATGTCAGGTTTCATGTGGTATACTGTCTGCACGATGTCACTCCGCCGGTAGGCCATCTGTATTCATCCAGTAGATCTTCTCTGACGACTCTCGCTGTCTTTCTCAAGGAGGTTCCCTTGCTCAAGCGCGAATTCACTGTGACTGACGAGTACCAGTATAACCACTCCAGCCCTACGCGCTGGGTCATCTCGCACCTAGCCCGCTATAAATATCTGATTTTGCTCTAT
>DAICZM010000275.1:0-3620 GCA_027311145.1 Ktedonobacterales bacterium | reverse complement strand
ATCTACTAGGAGCTATTGCCGCGAACGTTCTTAACGCTTCGCTCCAGCTTTTTATTGGCAATGCCTTTAATGTTGTGCTGGGCGGTTCGCATGCCGCTGCACAATTGCTCCGCATTGCCCTGAGCATGCTGCTTATCCTGGGTTTGACGGGCGTGATGGACCTTGGTGCGCGTCTGCTTGCCGAGATTGTTGGCAAACGTTTTGCCCGTGACGCCCGCGACGAACTCTATCTCAGTCTGCTCGGTAAGAGCCAGACTTTCCATAATCGCCAGCGCGTGGGCGATATCATGGCCCGTGCCTCTAATGATATGGACCAGTTGAGCAATATGGTTGTTCCAGGCCTGGATACCGTCTGCGACTCTTTTTCCGCACTGGCAGTCCCGATGATCTTCATCGCCTTTCTCAACCTACAATTGCTCGCTGCTCCTGTACTCTTTACTCTTCTTTTTTACTTTGCCCTGCGTAGCTATTCGCGCCAGTTGAACCCGGTCTCCGACGCCATGCGCGAGGAGTTTGGCACGATGAATGCGGTCCTGAACGAGGCCATTTCAGGCGTTGAAGTGGTCAAAGCGACGGGGCAAGAGGCGCAGGAGATGCACAAGTTCAATGAGAAGGCGACACGCTACCGCGATCTCTTCGTCCAGAATGGCCTGATTCAGGGGCGTTATCTACCAATCCTGATTCTGGCAATCATCTTGGCTCTGGCTTTCTTGCACGCGCTGGTTCTCGTGCTGCTGCACCAGTTCACCATTGGCGGCCTTGTTGCCTACATGGGCCTGATGGCGGTCCTGCGCTTCCCCGCCTCGATCTCCATCTGGAGCTTTAGTCTGATCCAGCTTGGCATCGCCGGAGCGGAGCGCATTCTCTCATTACTCAAAGAGGAGACCGAACTGGATGAGAACGAGCAGGGTCAACGTATCGAGATGCATGGCGAGATCGTCTTTGAGCATGTCACCTTTAGCTATGGCACAACGCCTATCCTTAAAGATGTCTCGTTCCGCGCTGAACCCGGACAGACTGTTGCGATTGTCGGACAGACTGGAGCGGGCAAAAGCACGCTGACCAAACTGGTCAATCGCATCTACGATGTCGAGAGCGGGCGCGTGCTGGTTGATGGCGTTGACGTGCGTGACTGGAATATGGACGCGCTACGTTCGCAGGTCTCCACGATTGAGCAGGATATCTTCCTCTTCTCACGCACGATTGCTGAGAACATTGCCTATGGTCTGGGTCAGAAAACCGACCGTGCCGCGATTGAAGCGGCGGCGCACGATGCTCAGGCCCACAACTTTATCATGACCTTTAAGGATGGTTATGAGACATTGATTGGCGAGCGCGGCGTCACACTCTCCGGTGGTCAACGCCAGCGTATCGCCATTGCACGTGCTTTGCTCACGGATCCACGTATTCTCATTCTCGATGACTCAACGAGTGCGGTGGATAGCGCGACCGAGGACGAGATTCAGAAGGCTATTCGTCGCCTCTTGCAGGGCCGCACCACACTGCTGATTACTCACCGTCTCTCGCAGATTCGTTGGGCTGACAAGATTCTCGTTCTCAAGGACGGTGAACTCATCGATCAGGGCACGCATGAGGAGCTGTTAGCGCGCTGTGAAACCTATCGTCGCATCTTTGCTTTGCACAAGAAAACGACCACCGTCCCCTTGTCCAATGTAGACGACGAAGCGATGAGCGCGCTCAGCGTGGAATAAAAGGAGGAGATACGCTATGGGGTTCATTATGGATGGTCTGGATGCTGAGGCCTATGATCGTACATATAAGGATAGCTTGCTGGTCTCGCGTATCGCACGCTACTTCCGTCCGCACCTGCGCCTGATTCTCTTTTTGACCGCGCTGGTCGTGTTCAGTTCGCTGCTCGATACCGCTTTTCCGTTGTTGATTGCCAGCAGTATTAACAATCTTCTGACTGCACACGCCCTGCAAACTGCCTTGTTGCTGGTCACGTTTATTCTGATTTCAGGTGTTCTCTCATGGGTCTGCAACCTGTTTCGCCAGTGGTACACAGCACGGGCGGTTGGCGATGTGGTTCTCACGTTGCGTCAGGATGCCTTTCGCGCCGTGATGACCCGCGATATGTCATTCTTCGACGAGTTTCCATCGGGCAAGATCGTCAGTCGCGTCACCTCGGATACCGAGAACTTTGCAACTGTTGTGACCTTGACACTTAGCCTGCTCAGTCAATTACTGCTCTTTGGTCTGATTGTGGGCATCCTCTTCTTTAGAAACGTGCAACTCGCTCTGTTGACGCTAATCATTGTGCCGCTCATTGTGGGCGTCGCCCTGGCCTTTCGGCGCATTGCTCGTGTTTCGACACAGCGTTCGCAGCGTTCGGGGGCGCGTGTCAACGCCAATGTACAGGAGGTTATCAGTGGTATTACCGTTGCTAAAAACTTCCGCCAAGAGCAAAATATGTATGACGAGTTCAAGAAGGTCAACGCACAGTCGTATCAGGTTACTCTGCGCGCGGGCTTTATCTATAACGGTATCTTCCCCGTGCTGCTGGTGATTGCTAATATTGGTGCGACTATTGTGATCTACTTTGGTGGCCTCAAGGTCGTGAGCCACAGCATCTCGGCGGGTGACTGGTTTCTCTTCTTGCAGAGTATCGGCCTGTTATGGTTCCCGCTAACCAGCATCGCTTCGTTCTGGAGCCAGTTTCAGCTTGGCTTGGCGGCAAGCGAGCGTATCTTTGCCTTGCTCGATGCGGAGCCACGTGTGGTGCAGAGTGAGCAGCGACCAGTACCACGCCTGCACGGGAAGATCGAGTTTCGCAATCTGCTGTTCAGCTACGATGACCGCCAGACCGTGCTGAGAAACTTCAACTTGACAATTCGCGCTGGTGAGACAATCGCGCTGGTCGGACACACTGGTGCGGGCAAGTCGAGTCTGGGCCGTCTGGTTGCGCGCTTCTACGAGTTTCAGTGCGGGCAATTGCTGATTGACGGGCAGGATATTCGCACTTTTGACCTGCACAGCTATCATCAGCAACTCGGCGTTGTGCCACAGGTTCCCTTCCTCTTCTCTGGCACGATTGCCGACAATATTCGCTATGCGCGTCCAGAGGCTAGCGATGCGGAGGTTGCCGAGATTGCGCGTCAGATTGGCGGCGGCGATTGGCTTGATGCCTTGCCGGAGGGCTTAGAGACGCTAGTTGGCGAGGCTGGTCGCGCGCTTTCGATGGGTCAGAGGCAACTGGTGGCCTTAGCCCGTGTGCTGCTGCAAGACCCATCGATCATCATCCTCGATGAGGCGACCGCCAGCATTGACCCGCTGACTGAGGCACAGATACAGGAGGGCCTGGATATCGTGTTGCAGAACCGCACCGCCATTGTGATCGCGCACCGTCTCTCGACCATTCGCTATGCTGACCGCATTATCGTGCTGGACAACGGGAGCATCGTCGAAGAAGGCAACCATGACGCGCTGATGCTGCGTGGCGGGCATTACGCGCAACTCTACAACACTTACTTCCGTCATCAATCGCCCGACTACCAACCCGGACAGGGCTTTGTTCCCGTCGCGCAACCATTGGCGTGATAAACCGTTTTGTTAAAATAACGCAGTGGCCGCTTCATAGTATGTAACAAATAGAGTGGGAA
>DAICZM010000274.1 GCA_027311145.1 Ktedonobacterales bacterium | reverse complement strand
GGTGAAGGCAACGACGGACGCGATAAAGGGGTCCCTACGGGGTGACGCTTGCCAAAGAGGATATAATAACCGTCACTAGACTTCTTTACCGTTAACACATCACTACTATGTGCTGGTGCAGTTTGGCTTTGGCCTGTGTAGACAATGCGCAATTTGCCACCCTGGCGTTGCCAGCGCAGTTCAAAGGCCGAGCAGAAGAGCCGACCAGACGTGTAGCGTTCCAGTTCTATCGCTGGCTCGTAGTGCGCGAAATGCAGCAGTTCCGCACGCTCTGTGCGCCCAATCACGCGCTGCGGTTGCTCTTCTCCCAACACCAGCGCGTCATCAGGAATATTCATCGCTGCAATAACAGACATGATGCTTGTGCCATTAATGGCGCAGACTATTTCATCGCTCATCGCTGCCCTCGCTGCACATTCGCTGTTGATGGCACTGGAGCCTGCTCCCACTCACCCATTCTCTGTAAAAAGTCGTCGAGAGATTGTTCACGCAGACTAGTTAGCGCATCGCCCATGAAAGAACGCACAAGGCGGATGCCGTGTTCTGTATGTGGGACGGGATTTTTGAGAGTAAGCAGATCGCTTGAACTTGTACCATAGCTATTGGTGTGGCTCAACCAATGTCCCAATCCCCAGAGTTGATTGTCTGGCTCCTGCTTCTGTCCCTGCGCACTGCGAATAGTAGTAGTCGAAACGCCGCCACCGTGCCAGCCCTGCACGTCAGTGCTGATGCGCGCCGAGATCTGACCCAGGCCGCGCGCACTACCAGACCCCATGCGGATCAACTCGTCCTCTAAATCCTGCACAACCACGAAGAGCATGCCCAATTGCCAGATTTCAAAGTTGCGCAGATGAATTGTGGTGGCAAAGGTCGTGCCCTCCGTCACTACCTCCATGTCAAATTTTGCCTTATCGGATGCACCACCAGTCAAGCGATCAATGCCCACGCCGTCGCGCCGCTCAACTCGTTTTTGTGTTGTCTTCTTGTCACCCACCAAATAGGCATCGCCAATCGCCACGCGCCCGATAAACGAGGTCGAACCAAAGAGACGGCAGATGGGACACGAACCTTTATAGACCTCATCGGCAGGCGAATCTCGCCTAAATTTATTACCGCAATATGGACGCGATACCTGCAAAGCTTCGCGATGACGCTTTGTCTCGCTTTCATTCGCGTTGCGATCTGGGTTTTGTTTGAGAAATGGGTCACAGGCCACACGCGGTCTGATACTACCCACAACTTTCTCCAACTGACTACGAAAGATGCCTTTGAGCGAGCTACCAGGAATAAATACCTCTTGCTGTCCATTGCGATAGGTTAACACGGGCGTCATATCGGGACCACTGATCGTATTGTAGCCAGATTTGATCAGCAGCGGCCCCTCTGCTTTGATCTCCAGCACGAAATGCGCCTCATTTACCAGCATTTTGAGCATGACACACTCCTCTACGCCTCTGCTTATGCGAACAATGCCCCAATATACTTATCTAAGAATTTCTGGTATTCAATCTCTGCCATTTCTTTACGCACGAGATATCGTTGTAATCTACTGCGTCTCTCCGCCTCTCCCAAGCTCTCATCCAGGTCCAGATAGCGAATTTTCAGATCGGTCAGGATACATGCGCCCAGCCCGCGCGAACGCAGGCCGCCTATACCACCAAAGCCACCAAGGAACTCGCCCAGCCCAATGCCGATCAGTTGCAAATCCTGCTCGGTGGCATTCTCGATTATCAAGCGCATGTCAAAATTTGTCAGCGAAGGTACAACCTCAAAGTCGTACTTAAAACCCTGTTTAGCGGTCTCGCTGTCGCGATCAATTGCCACGCCATCGCGCACCTGAATGACGCTATTCCACTCTTTATTGGTCAAGTAGAGATCATTGACCATCAAGCCAGCTGCTCCGTAGGGCGAACCAAATAGCTGACAGGTATTACATAACCGTTCACGCACTTCATTCATAATATCTTGTGCTTCTTTAGGACTTCTTGCCTCACGCTTCTTTTTTGTCACAAGACCTTGATATGCTGTTGGACAGCTATAGCCATCATCCCAGGCACTACTCTTGGTTTCCTCTTTTGTAGGCAAGCCGCAGGAGCGCAGCCCCAAACTATCTGGCAAGCCGCCGATAACTTTTTCTACCGTGCTACGCAATACGCCCTTAAAGCTCGCACCAGGGATGAAGGGCTTATCATCTGGCGTCAAGACAACGGGGCTATCGCTCTGGCTGAGCGTCAGTTTGCCGCCGCCGATGTGCAAGCCCGCCTGCATCTCCAGGCGTCCCTCAAAAACGTAGCGATTTCGTAGTTCCAGGCGCGATATTGTATGTTGTGCCATTGCTATCTTCTCCCTTGCGGTGGCTGTGGCGGTCGTGGTCCACGCGGGGCATCCGCATGTTGCTGACTGCGCTCTAACTGGTTTGTTGCTTCCCAATAATTATGCTCGGCGATCAGGTGCTGGATAAACTCGCGGGCCAACAGCATCTCAAGTTCAGGTCTATCGTGTAGCGTTAGCGCATTATCTTTTGCCAGCATATCTTTGAGCGCGTCAATCATAACCTGTGTGATACGCTGTTCCAAATTTTTATAGAAGGTTTTGATATATTCCTGATCGCGGCTCCAACTGCGTAATTGCTGATGACCCATATAGTTTTTTAGCTGCTGATAGTTTTCCGCCTGGATGATATCGTGCAGTCCGTGCAGTTGTGATTCCGGTAGCGTCTTTCTTTGTGCCTGACGAAAATCAGCGATGAACGCGCAAGCGGTGTCATATAATAGCGTCTCGCTCAGCAGGTCCACACGACGCAGGCTGGCCTCTGTAATCATCGTCGGTTTCCTCCACCCATAAATATTGTGCCGTATTCGTACTGCACCACAACCTGGCGCACAAACTGACGCACTAACAGCAAACGTACCTGTAACTCGCGCCGGATACGTACCTCTTCGCTCTCTTCACCACCTTGCATCTCTTTAGCAATTTGCTGGGCAGTAGTCTTAATTCTGCCTTCAATGAGCTTTTTCAGTTTTTCGCCCAGGCTATCGCCACCGTCACGAGGAGTGTCACGCCAGGAACGTTGACGAGCCATCTGTTTTTTAATGTAGTCCAGCACATCAGAGGATTTAAGCGTACTCTCAGCGATGCTCCGCAAGCTGGTCATCTGCGAGCGGCTTCTTTCCTCTTGCCCCCCGCTTGTTAACATCTGCGCGGCTAGCTCACCAATTTCTTGCGCCTCGCCGTAGAGTTTCTCGGACTCTTCAGCGACGCGAATTTTGATCTTCATCGCCTCGTTCATTACATCTGCTCCCTTTCTAGATGAAATGGGTCCGAGACGCACACACGTCCAAACCCTTCTGCTTGTCTATGACCAATACCCTCTTCCTCAAACCGATAGAGGGCAAGAAGCATTTGATCGTCTAACTTCTGCTGTGAGCTAAACAGAAAAACTGATCCCGTCTCGATGGCATAATCCTGCTGGCGCGGCGTGCCCCATAGCTCATTCCAACCCGCGATGCGTTGTACACCAGCGTTTTGGTAAAGCAATTCAAATGTTTTTGGCGTAGACCCTGTCAGTTCGGCCAGCGTTGCAGCATCAATCGAGCCGCGATAACGAAGATACTCATCAAGCAGAATCGCAGGTGAGTGGAGTGTCAAAGCAAAGTAAAATGCTGCCGGTGTCTCAGCCTTAAATGTACTACAAACCCCTCTAAGAGCATCATCAAATTTGAGCAATTTCTCCCTGAACAGTTTAAGCGTTTGCTCTCGTGGCCCATACATGGAACCATGGTTCGCTCCATCAGTGCGACTTACAGCGATTCGTACTTTACCCAGCCCTCTTGTGCGTCCTGTACCAATATAGGTTCTCTGATCATGAAATTGCAGAAGTTGTTCCTCAAGATGGTCAGGAACTTTAATCATGCCACTGAATATCGAGCCACGCGCAATAACTTCGCGGCTATAGAGAATGCTATCCTCAACTGTGCCTTGTTCGCGATTGATGCCCGTATGCATCTCTAACGACGATTTTACCTCCATCGCAGTACGCAGTTTTGCATCAACATAATGCCGACGATAATAGCCCGTGTAATGATCAAGCACCTCTGTACAGCCATCTTTGTATCCGCATTCTTTATGTGCTTCCAACGGATTTTCTTTTTTACTGATATCCCTTTTCTGTTGCAATAAGGAGAAGGTAGCCCAATCCAGTAGCATGTCACGCACACCATGTCTAGCGGGTATGGTAGGACTCTCTTCTTTAAGTTTGTGAAAACCGCCGAAGCGTTTGCAGGATTGTGCAGTTCTAGGTACAGGCAAAACAGAATGAAAGAAACGATTCTCACTGAGTGCTTGCTCAGATATTTCATAGGAAGCAGGTAAAAGTTGTGGGAAGTAAACCTGTTCCTGCAAAAATAGTTCAGGGAATTCAGTTCGCTGCTCTGAATAGCGTTGACGATGGAGCGAGGCGAGGCTACCGAGTACTGCCGAACCAGTAAGCAATTTGGTGGTTTTTGCTCCACTTGCAGCATGGTCTGCGCGAATGGCAAGCGGCTCCTCTGCCATCATCTCAAGATAGAGGTATTTCATCTTTCGCGCTCCTTTCTACACAAGCGGGTATTGGTCTAATACGTCCAGATGTTCAAGCCAGGAGAGATACTGTTCTGCTGTATAGCTCTGCCCATCAATCTTTAACTCGCTCACCACGCACTCACACAGCCCTTTGCCCGTTGATTTATTGCCGCCCAAACGCTCAAACATACGCAGGCTTGCCAGCAGCAAGAGCAGCGAATAGGAGGGTGTCTTCTCACTGACGCTGGCGAAGAGACCGCGCTCGACCAGTTGGCGGGCAGGTGTGCAGTCCAGGTCTCCAATGATCTCACCCTGAAAGGTAAGATCGGGAATACCAAACTCACTGGTATAGAGCGCACCTTCGACAGCAGTGCGCGTCACGCGATCAATACGCACCTGTGTCAGTTCTGTTGTTTGCAACTGCTTAAAATCGCTTTGCCCTGAACCAGCTCGTCTCCGCCTTTCAAAAAAACCTCTATCACTTTCAGAAAGATAGGCATTTTCAAAGTGCAATGTACCAGGGAAGAGACGAGAGCCGAAGAGACGTGTGACCATAGTAATATTACCAGCAAAGTCATCTAGCGAGGCGCGCGCATCATGCGGAGTGACAATACGCTTCTCATATCGTCCTTGCGCGTAAAATCGTTCAAGCCGTTCGCACTGCTCACGCAGCGTTCCTTTGAAGGTTGATGCAGGGATGTAGAGATAGCCGTCGTTGTCGCGTTTGACTGTGCGGTCTAACAAACCGGAACGCACGCCTGTACCCATGTGAAAGGGCGACTGAAACGTCAGCGCGTAGGTAATATGAATAGCGGTCATTGCTCTCTCCTCTCTTGCGCATCTGACGCTACAAAATCATATAATTCGATCAAATCGAGCAGCGGCGTGCGATAGACATTTTGACCATCAATAAACCACGGGAAAACAGGCGGAATCTGCACGAGTGGATTACCTTCAGAGTCACTACCTGTACGCCGCTTGTAATAGCGATCATTGAACTCTTTCATCAAATTCAGGATAAATTCGCGCTCCTTTGGTCGCCAGTTACGCAGTAGACCAATCGCGTCCAGAATGCTTGTCGTGCGATTGAGTTGCATGACCGCCTCACGCACCTGGTGCAGCTTGGTGCGCCCTAACCCCTTGCCCTCCTGCAACCTCTTGAGCAACAATTCAAAAGAAGCAAGGTCATAGGGGCGCAACGTAGCATAAAACTCTGGGTCCTTCACATCAAGCTTTATAGTATGAAGTGCCCTATATGCATCGTTATAGTCGAGAATAGAGCCACCAGCTACGACCATAAAATTGATGTACGAACCGTCATCGTTCTGCACATTGCCATTTTTCGCGGATTTAGTAGCCGCCATCTTGCGTTTTGCACCCTCTTTTTTAGCAGCTTTCAGCACTGCTTCTGACATCTCTCTACTCAAACCAAAGGGATATTTGATAGGAACAAGCAGTACACCCACCGAGAGCGAAAAATCCATGCCTTTCAACAATTCATCTTTGGAGTTGCTTTTTATCATCTCGTCTCGGAATGCTTTGGCAATGGCAACAGCAAGCTGACAGGCATAAGCAGCGTCGACAACCATTAAGATATCGTCACCACCGAGCAGAAGCACATCAAAAGGAAAGACAGAGCCAGACGGTAAACCGCAATCTTTAATTCCTTGTGCGACAGCGGTAAAAATAGCATCATCAACACGCTTTGCAAAGGCTTGCATTTTTTGCAGCGTATCTAATTTATCCTCAATCTTCTTGCCCATGCTATTGCCGTCAGCATAAATCACACCAAGATAGCCCCGGGATTTTGCGGATAAGACTGGCTCATTGAAACTATCAGGACGGTCAGCCTTCTCTGGAATGGAATAGCCCAACTTATGTAGTCTTTTCAAGAGGCGCGACCAGAGTAGGTCTTCTTTCAAGTCACCTTTACGCCGCAACACACTGACATAACTTTCAATATTATCTTTTAC
>DAICZM010000273.1 GCA_027311145.1 Ktedonobacterales bacterium | reverse complement strand
GTTTGAAAGAGGTTTTAGGCTGATTGGCGGACAACGACTGCAAGAGAAATAGGAGGGGGTTCTTGCACGGGCTTCCCTTGATTAGCGGCCAGAATATTTTCGGTCAAAAGATCGAGGACTCGTTGGTTATCAAAGCGGATGGTCGTAAGTGGGGGATGGCAGAATTGAGCCAGTGGGATATCGTCGCATCCTATTACAGCGACCGAAGCAGGAATAGGGATGTCGCTGTCGGATAATGCGGCTATCACGGCAAAAGCAACCTCATCGTTGTAGCAACATATCCCAAAGGGTGGAGACTGCTGAGCGAGGAGTGCTGTCATAGCGGCGTGCGCTTCCCTGCGTGAGGCTGGCACGACTTGTACGAGTGGTGGCTCAAGTTTGTATTGGGCACAAGCTTGTCGAACGCCCTCAAGATGGGCGTTGGCAAGTCGCTGTAAGTCAGCTCGCTCTGGTGCAGCGAACACAATGCGCCGCTGATGGTGTTCAAAGAGATAGCCGACTTGTGTGTTTCCCACGCTCGGTCGGCTGGCAGGATTATGTAGAGGGAGGATGGGCACATTAAATTGTTGGAGAAAAGCTGTGATAGTTGGATCGCTCTCATTGACAAAGGAGACGATAACCCCTGGGGTGAGGTTGACAGAGGGATGGGTGTGACTTGGCATGAGATGGATACCAACGTACCAGATTAGACTGAAGCCGCGTGCAGCTAATCTGGCTTCCAATTCCTTGAGAGAATGCGCGATGCTAGGATCGACCTGCTCGAACTGAATGACGACTAGGACAAGCTGGCTATACCCCGCTCGGAGAATGCGTGCGGGAGTATATGGGTGATACCCAAGCTCGCGAGCGGCTTTAAGCACCCGCTCGCGAGTCTCGGGCGGGATACTCTGGCGTGGATTGTTGTTGAGAACGTAGCTGACAGTTGCCCGCGAGAGACCACTGACGCGCGCCACATCCGCACTCGTCACACGTTGATGCTCTTTGGCCATTGGCTTTTCCTCTTTGACAAGAAAAATTTTTTCTAGTATACTACACTTACACGAGTAAGTTAACATGGTAAGTTCTTGTTTTGTTTGACTTACACGAGTAAGTTTTTGATCTGTTGAAGGGTATTTGGCAGTCAAATTTATATATTGCTAAGAAGGTATGTGTGGTTCTTATGCAGTTCTTAAAAGTGGGTATTCCCTATAAATGGTTGGTTACCATTGTTGTGACAATGGGTATGTTTATGAGTTTGATGGATTCGACGATTGTCAATGTCGCAATACCGCAGATGGAGCGTGCCTTTGGCGCAAATATTCATGATGTTCAATGGGTGATAACAGTTTATATGTTGACCCAGGCGGCGGTGATTCCAATTGCTCCGTATCTGACAGCGCGCTTTGGAGGGAAACGTGCTTATGTGTGGACATTGAGCGCATTTCTTGTAGGTTCTTTGCTGTGTGGTTTTGCCTGGAATCTACCATCATTAGTTATCTTCCGCCTGCTTCAGGGTATTGGAGGGGGTATTCTCCTGCCAATGGCGATGATCTTGTTATATCAAGCCTTTCCGCCAAAGGAGCGTGGGACAGCCACAAGTGTGATGGGTGTTCCACTCATGCTTGCACCCGTATTTGGGCCAATCCTGGGAGGATTTCTCGTGACTGCTTTTGGCTGGCCATGGGCATTTTTTATCAATATTCCGCTAGGGATTATTGCGGTGTTCATTGCCCAGAAGAAACTGCGCGAGATGTCACCACAACTCTATACACATTTTGATCTTGCTGGTTTCCTTACCGTTGCGCCGGGGAGTGTTACTTTGGTGTACGCCATCTCGGAGATGGCTGATGGGAACGTCACTATTGGCAATGCCTTGCTTTTGTTGGGCGCAGTACTGTTCTTGTTTGCTTTTGTGATGATTGAGTGGCGTCAGAGCCAACGAGGGCATGAGCCACTCTTGGATATACGGCATTTCAAAGATCGTACCTTCGCGTTTAGCTCACTTGCACTGATTTTTTTCAGTATTGTTTGGTTTGGTCTGTTGTTTCTCATCCCTATCTACCTGCAAACACTGCATCAGGAGAGTGCATTGCAAGCAGGAGTGATTCAGGGTACGCTCGCTTTGGCGACGATGGCAATTCTTCCTTTTTCAGGCCGATTGTCCGATAGGATTGGACCGCGTTTGATTGCTCTCTGTGGATTGATGGTATTAGTCACAGCGACGGCTTTAATGATAATGCTTGCTTTAAATACGGCTATCTGGATCATTGTGGGTATTATGCTCTTATTGGGAAGTGCCTCTGGGTTGGCACAACAAATTCCAGTGGCTGCAATGTCGCATATAGAGAAAGAAGATCAGCAAGCTGTAGCGCATGGTTCGACGTTGGTGACTGTGTTGCGTGCGCTGGCAGCCCCGTTGGGTATCGCGACCATTGCGAGTATTGTGCAGGTGCAGAGCCAGAAGAATGTAAGTAATCTGGCGGCGCAGGGTATTACCGGTAAGTTGTTACAAGAACAAAGTACATTGCTTGCTATGCACCAGGGTTTTTTGGTTGTTGCGCTGCTGGCATTTGTCGCATTCGTGCTGATGTGTTTTGTGCCAAAGAGAAAAAAGGGTGAGAAAGAGCAGCTAGAAGCAGTGGCGAGCATGGTAGAAAGTATCTCTTAGTAGAAAGTCAGGCATTTTCAAGGATGCGGGCAAACGCTTGTAGATAGCTTAGGTCGGCATGGTGTTTGCGCAGTAGCCAGTACTCTGCTCCCCAAAAGAGGTAAGCGGAGAGGTGTGCATCCTGTCCAGACCAGCGCATACAGGTATTATAATTGCTGATGACGTGTTCGGGCATGCAGCTATAGAGGCCGTGCTGGTGTGGGTTGGGGGGGATAGTGACAGCTTCCCAGGGTTCTGCCTGGCCCTCTGTGACCATCAGATGTTGTCCACGAGCATGAAGTTGTGTAAATAGGTGTTGCCGTCTCCATTGCTGCCAGGGGCGTTGGCTGCCATCGAGATACAATGTTTTTGTTCCGAAAGCGAGTACGGCATGGCGTGGATAATAGTCGATACCAACGATATCTGCAATGTGTTGTGCTACGTCGAGTGAGTCTCCCTGATCGCGTGTGTGCCACCATTGGGTCAGGGCGACTGGTAATGAAGTGGGCAAAAACCCATTCATCATGATCGGTCTACTGGGATCAGCTTTTCTAATAGCTTCGGCTTCTTTTTCGACAAAGGTTGTATGCAAACGCCATGAATGTTCAACGCCTAATGGATCAACGGCATCGTGTTCAAGTTGCCAGGCTGTAATACTCTTGCGATGTTTGTAGCGTTCCACGACACGATTAATGAATGTCGTTGCTGCTGTGAGCAGTGATGGGTAGGCAGAGGGCGTGATGCGTGAATGTTCTTGGAGAGGGTCTTTGAGATATTGTGCAGGTATAAAGCATTCAGGATATCCAAACGTTTTGAGCGCACCGACACAGAGAATAATTTGCATGCCAGCTTGTTCGGCGGCATCAATTTGCCAATCTAGCTCGCTTGTATCAAATATGTTTTGTGCTGGTTCTATCCGGTTCCAGTAGGCTCCTAAGCGAATGACGTGGAAAGGATAGGTAAGCAATGTTTGGAGTGTTGAGCGCATATTTAGTCCAAGCGTCTCAACATAGGGTGAACGAAAGCTGATGCCGAGCAAGGTTGAGCCACGTGGTTCGATAGGAAGATGTTGCCACGTATCAGTCAGGGGTTGTATGGGATGTTGCACGCGTATTTCCGCTATGAATGGTGACAGCAGTATGCTCGTAGCACCAAGGCCAAGAGCGATAGCTTGTAACGTTTTCTGCGAAGTTCGTGTTATTTTCTGCATTGTTGTCTTCTTTCCTAGATCATTTCAAAAAATTTATTGGTTGTATGTCTCTCGTTGTTTTACTCTGCTGAGGTAGAGGAATTGTCAACGTCAGCGAAATATTCAAAAAGCACCATAGAAAGGAAGAACCAGAGCGGAAGAAGTTTACCGATACCTGTTGTAAGAGATGCTCGTTGGCTCTTATATGTGTACCATGCTTGAATTTTGGGAAAAACGCTGCTGCCGATGAAGATTTTGTGGGTAGGGGCGGCACGTTTTGTTTGAAAAAGTGGGTCTCTGAGCAGGTGTTCTGGGAGCTTGACCGTGGCGAGTAGCCTTTTAGGAAAGGTGGCATACCATAAGGAAATCTGTTGAAATGTAGTCTTTTGCAAGGTGGTGATGATCTGGGAGCAGGCGATATGATCTGGATGACCATAGAAACCAGCAAGGTCATATGTGATAAGGAGATCAGGTTTTTCTTGTGCGATCAAGTTCTCAATAAATGTTTGCAGTGCTTGTTGCTGCGTGTGTAGAGTTCCATCCCCGAAGTCTTCTTGTTGTAAGTGAGAGATGCCTAAGAGGGCAGCAACGCTCTGAGCTTCTTTTGTGCGGATTGCTTTGAGGTGTTCATCGAGGGTGGCGTCTGGTGTGCCTCTCTCCCCTTTGGTCAGAATGACCAATGTCACCGTACTGCCGGTTTTTGATAAACGGTGAAGAGTGCCGCCGCAATTGACCGCTTCATCATCGGCGTGTGGAAAAATAGCGAGTACATGTTTGAAGTGTTTGGTCTTCTTGGTAGGAAGCGAAAAATCTGTGGCAAAGAGGAAACCGCTTGTCCACAGGAAAAGAAGCACAAGGACTGCGAGCAATGTAAGTAGCATTGTTTGTTTCTTTTGTTTGGTTTAGAAGACAAATGGAATGAAACGTTTGGTGTGATGCATATAGTCGATATAGGGCTGTCCGATAGCCTGGCTGAGTGCTTTTTCCTCAATACGCACGCGGTACATATGGCCGAGAAACACGCATAGCAGCAAGACAAGTAAGCCTGCCCAGTTTGTGACGGCAAGGCCGACGCCCAACATGGTCAAGAAGGTTCCGCTATAAGAGGGATGGCGTATATAACGGTAAGGGCCATGTTGGATGACCTTTTGGTCAGTGGAGACCGCCACATCGCGGGTAAAGTAGCGACCGAGTGTCCAGATGGAATACCAGCGTAGGGCGACGCCGAGGAGCATAAGGGTTATCCCGATGCCCAAGAGTGCAGTGCGATGCCAGGAAATGGCTGTTTCGGGAAGGAGCCAGGCCAGCAAGAAATTGCTAGCGATACCGCTCCAAAGCAGTCCGATGAGTAGGTTCATTGAGCCTTGATCTTGGATAGCAGCATCTTTGCGTGACGTTTTGGCGGATTGTTTAATCGTGCCAATCATTTCTGGAATATTCCAGACACAGCAGGCAGCGAGAAAGAGCCAGGTTGCTGTTGGGTTTGTATAGATGAGTGGTAACAAAGCTGTCTCCTGGTTTACAAATTGTCATCGGGAACCCAATTTTTGGCCCAACGCTGATCAATAGTATCATCGACGCGTTGGTAACGAATGTCGGTAGAAAGCCGGATGCGGTTCAAGTCATCGTTGTTTTGGGTGGCGGCGTGGATCATATAGGGACTATGAATTACCATATCGCCGGCGTCATAATTAGCGATGAGCCAGCGGCTCTGGAAGCGATGGGCCATTTCTACAAGGTTCGTGCTAATCCAGCCCCCATCGCGCATATTGCGATTATAGGCATTGATGCGTTCTTCGAGGGGCAGGTCAGCATTTTTCAGAGAGAACTCAGCCTCCATTTTGCGACCCAGGGCATCTGAATTTTCTAAGTAGATGAGGCCGCCCATTTCGATAGGGGTGTCACCTAGTGGTATCCAACTAGTATAGAGCTGGTCAGTGCCGGCACGGAGATAGATGAGATCGTAATGTCCTCCTGTGCAGTGGCTCTCGCCAGGGAGGTTAAAACGGATGATCTTCCGTTTGTGTAAGTAGGGTTGTCCCTGCATAAAGGCCTGATAAAAGTTCCAGAGGCGAGGCATTGTGCAAAAATCCTCGTACTCTTGTGACTGAACGATTTCGAAGAAAGATTTTTTTGCCGAAGAAATAGTGGTAAAGAAAAAATGCCGAAAATTCATAATATCTTCGCGCTCGAAAAATCCCTTTAACCAGAGATAGCCGTGCTGTCGATATATTGCTCTCAACTGTTCGATAGGAAGATTTGGATTGGTTGGTTGGAGCCAACCCAGGCGGTTTGGTGTCATTTCCAGGGTATAGCCATTGCTGACTAAAGGTTTTTCGATAGGACAGTCACGCATGCCGAGTATTCCTCTCTTGATGGTTTGATGCTGGGCGAACGGCTTGCCTATATAGGGCAAGGCCAGAAGCCAGCACCGATAGTAACATATCACGATTTTAGCGACATAGGCAACTATTCAGGAAAATCACTTAGCATTTTTCTGTAAAGTCGGTCATCTACATCTTTACGTTGACGTGAACGGTAATGTATGCTATGAATAAGCCAGAGAGAACAATCTCTCAGGAACTATTCGTCTTACTGGTTTGTGTTATTTGGAAAGGACTGGATGATGACTGTTTCACAGCGTGATAGCGTGCAACCCACACAGCGAACATCACGAATGCGAGGTCCTATTGGCCCACGTTATAAATGGATTGCGTTGTCT
>DAICZM010000272.1 GCA_027311145.1 Ktedonobacterales bacterium | reverse complement strand
ATGCGCGGCGAGGCAATTGCCGTATTATTGAGCGTATGTACAAAACGCGTCTTGCCCTCCTCGTCGCGATAGCGAATATTGACGCGACGCGCCTGCCAGTCATGGAAGTACGAACACGAATGCGTCTCGCGATAGCGGCTCTCGCTAGGCAACCAGCACTCGATATCCGACATCTCGACTTTGCCATCGCCCATATCGCCCGTGCAAACATTCAGCACACGATAAGGCAATTCAAGAGCCTGCACCAGTTCCTCCGAGTTTTGCAGCAGTTGGTGATACCAGCGCACCGACTCCTCGTGATCGGCACGACACATGACATACTGCTCGACCTTGTTGAATTGGTGGATACGGAACACGCCGCGTGTATCCTTGCCATAAGTTCCAGCCTCCTTGCGGAAACATGGGCAGAAGCCAACAAAGGTCATCGGCAGGTCTTCGAGCTTGAGAATCTCATCCTTGAACATACCCGTAATCGGCACTTCAGCAGTGCCAACCAGGAACGTATCCTCACCCTCCAAGCCATAAACCTGATCGCGCCCTTTGGGAAACTGCCCATTGCCGACAAAGCAGAAATCACGGGCCGTCGCCGGCACGATCAGCGGAGTGAAACCTTTTTGCGCGATGCGGTCCATCGCGAAATTCATCAAGGCCAGTTCTAGGCGTGCCGCATCACCTTTCAAGATATAGCTACGCGAACCCGCGACCTTAACGGCGCGCTCGATGTCCACCAAGCCAAGCCGCTGCATCAGTTCATAGTGATCGAGCGGTTGAAAATCAAAGGTGGGTTTCTCACCCCAATATTTGACGGGCACATTCTCGCTCTCATCCTTGCCAATAGGCGCGCTGGGATCGGGAATATTCGGCACAAGCAAGAGCATCTGATAGCGTTCCTCTTCTAGGGCCTTGAGTTGTGGCTCCGTCGCCTTGATCTGTTCGGCAAGCCCTTTGCCTTCAGCAATCAGAGCTACACGCAACTCGGTGTTCTTGTTTTTCGCCGCCTCCTGTACACGTTTCGAGACCTGATTCTGTTGCGCACGGGCCTCCTCGACCTGTCGTTGCAGCATCAAAAGCTGCTGGTCAAGAATCAACAGAGCGTCAATATCAATGGGATTGTTCTTCACCCGCGCCGCCTCTTTGACAGCATCGGGATTAGCGCGAATAAATGCCAGATCAAGCATAGCTGACTCTCCTTCTTTTTCTGCAATAAAAAACGCCGCGTCCTCTCTAAAGGACGACGACGCTGCGATACGCTTTCGTGGTGCCACCTTACTTCTTTCACGTCTGTTCGTTGATAGCGGCTATACGAAGAACAGACGTGAAACTCGTTGTTGCCTGTTAACGAGGGCAACCCGCTGACGCTCATCGCGCAGAATCATGGGTGGATTTCGTCTCTGTCCGTGCTTGCGTCGCACCAACCCGCAATTCTCTGGAACGGAACAAAAAGCTACTTATCCCAATCAGCTTTTTTGCTTTCTATCGTGCTTTGCCTGCAACCACTATAGCAGTCTCTCTGCTCTCTGTCAAGCCAGACGAAACACAGTGTTATGGACAGGATAGAAGCTGCTGAACACACTGCTACAGGCTATCATTGCTGCACCTGATGAGAAAACAGCGCGTTTTCTGCTCGAAGTTGCTGCCTAGAAACTTTCTCGCGGGGCAACTGCTCAGAAAATGTATCCATGTGATACCATAGAGACAGATGTTCACCTGGACAGGAGTTTCTATGGCTATCTTTTTCGGTCTCTCAGCCGCGCTCAGCTGGGGGGTCGCTGATTTTTTTGCCCGCTATGCCACACGGGGCGTCGGTACGTACCGCACGCTCTTCTTTATGCAATTCATCGGCCTTGTCGCACTGACCATTTATCTCGCCTGGACAGGTCAGTTTGCCCAACTGCTAACATCAGCCAACCTCACACCCTGGCTCTGGGCTATGCTGGTCTGTTTTATCAATATTTTCTCTTCGCTGATGCTCTATCGTGCTTTCGAGGTGGGCATCTTGACGATTGTTTCGCCGATTGCCGCCAGCAGTTCTGCCATCACGGTCGCGCTTGCGGTGCTAAGCGGAGAGCGAATCAGTACCATGCATACATTCGGCATCGTAGCAACTATCGTGGGTGTTGTGTTGGCCGCAACCACGCTACAAAGTATCAAATCAGCAGAAATTCTGATGGCGAGCAACAAACGCCATCCACTCCCACCCGGCGTTGTGTTAGCCATCATCGCCTCGGTCGGTTACGGAATTATGTTCTGGCTACTCGGCTTCTTCATCACTCCCCGTCTCGGTGGCGTCGCACCCATCTGGCTGATTCGCTTGACGACGATTTGCGTGCTGCCTGTGCTGGCGCGCCCTCTGCGCCAGAGCTTGCGCATACCGCGTGGCAATGTCTGGTGGTTCCTACTCGGCGTCAGCATTTTTGATACTTTTGCCTTTACAATGGGCGCGCTAGGGTTGGCGACGGGACAGGTTGCGATTGTCAGCGTGCTGGCCTCGCTCTTCAGCACCGTCACGGTGATCCTCGCCGGTATCTTCCTGCGCGAACGTCTGCAATGGAACCAGTGGTTTGGTATCGTTTTAATTTTTGCAGGAATTGTGCTGGTGAATATCTAAGAGAATATATGCTCAAGACAAGATCGAGAGCCGCTGTGCATCTCCTAGGAGATACACAGCGGCTCTCGATCTTGTCTTGAGAAACGTAGGGCCTAGTACTCAGGCATGGCCGGAGCAGCAGGCTTCTCTTTCTCTGGAAGGTCGGTGATGAGAGCCTCGGTGGTCAGGATCATCGCGGCGATGCTGGCGGCATTTTGTAGTGCCGAGCGTGTTACCTTCGCGGGATCAGCGATACCGACCTCAAACATATCGACATAGGTGTCGCTGAGGACGTTGTAGCCGATATGCATGTTGCCCTGCTCACGCTGTGCGCGGCGCACACCGTCGACAATCACCGAACCATCACGTCCGCCATTTACAGCCAACTGGCGCAGTGGCTCTTCGAGGGCGCGGCGCAGAATTGCCACACCAGTCGCGGCATCACCCGTCAGGCTGATGCTATTCAATGCCTGGGTCGCATTCAGTAGTGCAACGCCACCGCCGGGGACCATGCCCTCTTCCACACCCGCACGGGTCGCGGACAGTGCATCCTCAACGCGCGTTTTGCGATATTTCAGCTCAACCTCTGTACCTGCGCCAACCTTAATCAGGGCCACGCCACCAGAGAGTTTTGCCAAACGCTCCTGAAGTTTCTCACGATCATAGTCGCTGGTCGTCTCGTCGATCTGCGCCTTGATCTGGCGGATACGAGCCTGGATGTCCTCGCTCTCACCGCGTCCCTCAACAATCGTGGTGTCATCCTTGCGGGCAATCACCAGGCGAGCCGAGCCGAGGTCTGCCAGTGTGGCACTATCCAGGCGGCGGCCCATCTCTTCGCTGATTACCTGACCGCCCGTTAACACCGCGATGTCACGCAGCATCTCTTTACGGCGATCACCAAAGCCAGGAGCCTTAATAGCCAATACGTTAAGGATACCGCGCAGTTTGTTGACCACGAGGGTCGGCAATGCCTCGCCATCAACATCTTCCGAGATGATGACGATTTCGCGCTTGCCCTGCTGCACCATCTTCTCAATCAGTGGCAGAATATCCTGAATCGCGCTGATCTTTTTGTCAGTGATGAGGATATACGGGTTCTCCAGCGAGGCTTCCATCTTCTCCGCATTGGTGACGAAGTAGGCTGAGATGTAGCCCTTGTCAATCTGCATACCTTCGACATATTCGATCTCGAAGTTGACACCACGTGACTCTTCAACAGTGATGACGCCATCTTTGCCAACGCGCTCCATCACATCAGCGATCAGTGTGCCAATGGTCTCATCAGCAGCGGAAATAGATGCAATCTGTGCGATCTCTTTCTTCTCGTTGACGGGAACGGCCTCGGAGCGGATGTATTCGACAACAGCCTCGGTGGCTCTGTCGATACCAAATTTCAACTGCATGGGGTTCGCGCCAGCGGCGAGGTTCTTCAATCCCTCAGTAACGATAGCTTGAGCCAGCACGGTCGCGGTCGTCGTGCCATCACCGGCAACGTCGTTGGTCCTGGTCGCGGCCTCTTTGAGCAACTGCGCACCCATGTTCTCAAAAGGATTTTCAAGCTGGATCTCTTTGGCAACAGTGACGCCATCATGGGTCACGGTCGGCGCGCCAAATTTCTTGTCGAGGGCAACATTACGACCCTTTGGTCCGAGGGTTGTCTTAACAGCACCCGCGAGAATATCAATACCCTTTTTGAGGGAACGGCGAGCTTCATCATCAAATATGAGTTGCTTTGCCATTGCGTATTCCTTCTTTCCAAACGTTCCAAACGTTCAACTAGCCAATGATGGCCAGAATGTCATTCTCTTTGAGAACGAGATACTCATCGCCTTCGAGCTTGAACTCCGTACCGCCATACTTAGCGAACAGCACGCGATCACCAACATGTACATCAATAGTTGCACGATCTCCGTTATCCAACAGGCGACCATTGCCAACAGCAACAACGGTTCCTTCCTGGGGTTTTTCTTTGGCAGTATCGGGAATAACAATGCCGCTCTTAGTCACTTCTTCCTTAGCAGCGGGCTTTACGACCACACGGTCGCCCACCGGACGAATATTTGCCACGACTTGACTCCTTCTTTCACACCATGACTGCCACGCGGTCTGATGGCTGTGTAGCAGTAGACGCGGTTGCATCGTTTGGCGCGATTACAACACCTTTTCACTATCGCTCTGAAAACGAACAGACGGATTCCGCTTACGGCTCCTGGTGTCCAGTGCTGCGTTGTGTCCATGTCTGGATGTCAATCGCACCATCAGTGCCATAATAAATAACACCAGAAACTTTCACCGAGCAGTATTCTGAATAATCACAGGTGCAGGGACCACCAGCCGCACAGCCTGTGCAGCAATAGGTTTTCCCCTGAACTACTGTTGCAGGCCAGAGAATATCTATCTCGCAATTCGCGCAACGTGGCGGCTTTTGCGATTTCCCTTGTGTGGTCTCGTGAGGTATTGATTGTGGTTGCTGACCCTCTACGTACATATCCTCTCGCCTTAGCCGCTCTAGTGTGTTCAGCCTTCAGAACTAAGTATGCCACACCTTCTGTTAGAAGCACGTAGGAAGTGTGTTAGAAAACCGTTAGAATCAGCAAAGCGTGACCGTACTGGTCGTACTCTACTAACCAAAGGCGACTACTACAGAGAATTCCCAATCTGACGCTTATTATCGACGTTGCCTGTATTATCGACGCCGTACTCCAGAACACATTCACAATTGTTCTTACGACGAGAAAGGCGCTCGTCGCGAAGATGGTCATACATATTATTGCTATCGTGGGGATTGTACTCGGAATGCTCTTGCTCTTTTGGAGTAAATCCAACAGATAGGGTGTGATTATCCTTCCCCCGTAGATTGGAGAAGAGTCGATGCCAGTGCCTCAAAAAGCGATATGCTATAATACAGCTGAATAACCGTGCTGAGGGAGAGCAACGATGCCTTATATTTCGACAATTAAAAATACAACGTTTCGTATTGAGACCGACGAAGAAAATCGCTCCATTACGCTTGATGGCAGACTACACGCAATCGATTGGCAACAATTAACCCCCCTTGCGGCGGATGCCAAAGGACTGGTTGGCGTGGGTGGTCGCTATAGTCTGTTACTGGGTGGACGCTCCTATGAGATTTTCGCTCGCCGCATCACCAAAGCCGATGAGACGGACCATCAAACATACGAGATTCTTTTAGAAGGCCAACGTTTCGAGGTCAAGGTTGAGGATGAACGCGCCAAACTCTTGGCCGGCATCGTCAAAGGTGCGGCTACCAGTGGCGTTGCCAATGTACAGTCCCCTATGCCAGGGCTGGTCGCAGGCACACCCGTTGAAGTTGGAGCCAGCGTCACAGCGGGACAGACGGTTATCATTCTGGAGGCAATGAAAATGGAGAATGACCTCGCCTCGCCCATCGCTGGCATTGTGCGTGAAGTGCGTGTCAGCAAAGGTCAGACGGTAGAGCAGGGTGCGGTCTTAATCGTAATCGAGGCACAGAAAGAAGAATAGCCTGCACATGCAGCCAGATATTCCTCATTCCACCAATAATATCTTGCTTGCTCCAATAGATGAGCGCGAAGAGGCACTTCTCGTCGAAGAGTTGCGCGCACGAGGAGTTTTCTATCTTACTGGCAGTCTCTCTGCCAGTGAAAGGACCCGAGATCATCTCACAACGCCCGCCTTGTTACAACGACTCATGCGTTGCAGTAATGCCCGTGTACGTGATGCTACTATCTCACTTCTACTGCTTCACCCTGAAGTTACAGATGATGTATGTAAGACGCTTGCCTGCTCAACAGCAATAGAGCGCGAGCAACTTATTACCTTGACGCTGGCGACCCTCTACTTGCAGCAGTTTTGGTGGTATCGTTTGACACTTGCACTGGGACATTCACCCACATTGTCAGAAGAGCCATTCACTGACCTTTGGCGCACACGCCATCTTCCCCCGCCAGTGGCATATTG
>DAICZM010000271.1 GCA_027311145.1 Ktedonobacterales bacterium | reverse complement strand
ATACGAAGACCCTGTCAACGTGTGCCATAATACAGGTATGAGAGAACTTGCAATGTTGTATCTCATAGTGGGACTGCCAGGGGCGGGCAAGACCACAAAAGCCAGACAATTAGAAGTGGAAGCCTCGGCCTTGCGATTTACTCCTGATGAATGGATGAAGTCGCTATTTGGAAGAAACGATCCGGCAGAACGAGATGTTCTGGAAGGGCGTCTGATCTGGATCGCTCTGCGCGCCCTTCAGCTTCATACCAATGTCATCCTGGATTTCGGATTTTGGGGTAAAGACGAACGATCATCGTTGCGCTGGATCGCCAGGCGGATAGGAGCGAAAAGTCAGGTGATCTATTTGCCCATTGACCCAGAAACGCAGCGAAAGCGCATCCAACGTCGCTTTGCAGAGACGCCAGAGCAGACCTGGCCGATGAGTGAAGAGGAATTGACGGCATGGAGTGCAAGCTTTGATGAGCCAGATGAAGCTGAACTTAACGGTACAGTATTGGAAGACGCCCCTCATGGACATGCATCCTGGTCTGCCTGGGCGGCCTCGCGCTGGCCGTCGTTGCCCGATGAATACGCCTGAGCATAAGGCGCGACAATTCTAGAAGCAATCGCAGCTTTTAAACGCATTTTCTCTGGGCATCTTGACCTACTTGCAGAAGAAGAGAATAATCTCAGTCCATACATGCAGGAGCAACTGGAATATTTACGTTCAGCTACCAGGATAGGGTAATGATATATGGGGAGATTGGAGTCTGACGAGACTGATAAGGCACTCAGAGGTAAGATGAAAGCCGAACGATTAGATAGAGCAGACTGGTATTATAAGATTTACAACGAACAAGGCGTGTTTATTGCATCAACAAGTATCTCTAAAGGAGCCAAAGAAACTCTGCGTGACAGACGAGTAGGAGAAATGGCACGCCAGATTGGTCTGCGAACGGCGCAAGAGTTTATTGATCTCGTCAAATATAGACTGAGCCGCGAAGAAGCATTAGAGATCATACAAACCCATCGTCCCCCTGGTACTCCAAAAACCGTTAATCTAACCTCGCTACTGGCATCACATTTGTGATCATTGGCAGCATTACATATGGCATTACAACGACTCTCTATAGCAACCATCCAAACATTAACGCGTCAGTACTACTTGGCTTATTGGGAGCTATCATCGCTTTCTTCATCGTTCCATAAATAACCCACCTATATTGGCACTATGGCTAACCATTTCGCCGACGCGGGCAAAATGGTCAAATTATGAAATATAGGCTAGACGTTATGCATCGGCAGAGATACCTATGAAGCAATCTCCATACTCAATTTCTTGCTATCTCAACCGTTATAGAGACATGAGGATTTGCTCATACCAAATTTACGAACAAACCAATGGAGGTTTCTATGCCAGGTATACGCAATGTTATTTCGACGCTGTTGGGTGATGGTCAAGAGGTGATGGGACCAGAAATCTTGCTCTGGCACTATCCCAACAACGATATTATGAATGGCTCGCTGCTCACGGTTGAGAGCAACCATTTCTGTGTCCTCAAGTCACGAGGAGCTATTCTGAACGTCTATGAAACAGGCCAATATACTGTTCAGACACCTGATCGCCCCCTGATTGGTTCAATGCAACAGGCATTCTACGGCGGGCAAAGCCCGTGGCAGTACGAGGCACTCTACATCAATCGCGCCAAACTTGTCCTGAAAACAAGAGGGATAGCTCTCTCACGCGAAATGGCCGAACTGGTCTACGATGTAGATTACTATATTCATGTCGAGACGCGCGAAGCGGCGGTACAACTTGTGCAGCATATGCCCTATCGAGGCCATGCCTTGACTACACAAGAGGTCAATGCGTATGCAGGTCCCGTTGTCGAGCAGGCCGTGAACCAGGTCGTGCAGATTACGCCACTGGAGTCGGTGAACGAAAAGATTCACGATCTTTCCCAGATTGTCTTCCAGCATCTTCAGCAGTTCTTAGTTACGTATGGTATCTCCCTTGACACGGTCAAAGTGTTGGTGTCGCCGCACGACGAACGGGTGAAAACGCTGATCTCGCTCAAGGCCTTTGGGCTTAGCCCAATAGAGGCAGTACGCTATTATACCGCGATGATGATGGCCGAAAAAGGCGTCGTGTCGGCCCCCAACATGGCAATCGGCGCGCCCTTCATCATCAGTGGCGTGCAGCCAACGATCAGTGCTGATCGTTATACCGCGACCGCCGCCAACGCGCCCCACGTTACTCCACCCACTCCGCCACAGCAAACACGATAGGAACAGAAAGATACGGGCAGGCTCGTCTTGCCCGTGTCGGGAGTATGACGATGCGCTTAGAAGAACCATCCAATGTTCCCCTGGTGCAGCAACTGCAATTGTTGCTCTCAGGCTACGGCTATAACTTCTATAACAAGGCCAATCAAGCACGTGCCGATGATTTGCTTGTGCGAGAACGCGCCTCTTATGCCCTTTCGCAGGCCATAGCCGCACTGGCACAGTTACGCAACGATTATTACACGCGCTTTATCCCTCCCCTGACCCGCGCCAATCCAGACCCGCCACCGGAAGCGATGGCCCGCATTCGCGAGATTGAGGCGGCGCAACAAGCCCTTTCGCAACTAGAATCACACATTCGCGGGATGTCGGTGCCGACGCAGGATCGCATCTGGTGGCGTTTCCGGCAGGAGCAGGCTCTCTTAACGCAATTACTCAACTTTGATCTCACCCTGGTGCGCAACAGCGAACAACTCTATCAGTATGTTGCGCACCTGACACCTGAGCAATGGAATAGTCAGGGGAGTGGTTTATTGCGGCAAATGACCCAACAATTGACCCATTTAGGGCAAGAACGGGAACGCCTCTTATTGCTCCAGCTCTAATGGTGCAACAGCTAAAGATTGGGCTAGAGTTGTCCGATCAGATGCGCTAGTTGAGATAGTTCCTGCGCTTCATTCTGGACTGGAACAGGTAAAAGCAGCAGTTCGTCCAAACCGTTCGCTAACAGGCCGTTCAGGCGCGTGGCAATCGTCTGCTCATCGCCAGAGACGACCAGATTATCGAGTAGCGCGTCGGGGAGCGTACCGTCTTCAAGAACGGCATAGCCTGCTTCAACGAACATGTGCCGATAGAAAGGCAGACGTCCATACATGGCAAGTTGCTTGCGAGCAGCGGCGAGGACTGCCTGACGATCTGTGCCAACGGCGACCGGAACATGCGCGACCATCGGTGGAGCGGGACGTTTGGCCTGCGCTGCGCCCTCCTGAAGCGCAGGCAGTGCTGTCTTCAAGAGATAATGCACGGGACAGTTCCAGGAAATAGCACCATCCGTCAGTTCACCCGCCAGGCGAAACGCTCCACTGCCCAGCGCGGAAATCAAGATGGGAACGCGGGCCGTTCCCGGCAAGCTAGCATTCACGCGATAGAAGCGGCCTTGATATTCGACCTTGCCTTCCCAGAGGGCCGCGCGCAGCACGTGGACATATTCGCTGGTATGAGCCAGTGGGGTGGTCATTTCGAGACCATACATGCCCTCAATCGTCGGGCGGTGGCTCGCGCCTATGCCTAGTCTGAGGCGACCTGGGGCAAGCTCGTTGAATGCGCGCACCTGTGCCGCCACCGCCAGCGGATGGCGCGGATAGGTGGGCAGAATCGAGGTTCCCATGCGAATGGCCGAGGTCTGGCTTGCCGCGACCGCCATAATGGTCAACGCATCAATCGTTCCCGGACCCTGCGTTGACCAAACCTGGCGCACGCCTGCCTGTTCCGCCGCAATGATCGTTTGCAGTGCCTCTCTAGCATTGAGCATCTTGACCGCCAGACCAATACGCTCACGCGCAGAGAGCGCACGCACGTTATCGGCAGAAAGCATTTCTTCTCCAGTTGTCATCGTATACTCCTTTTCTCTATTTTCGTCTTCGATTGTCATATTTTCGCCTGCTGATAGGTTCTTATGCAGTTCGGATAGCAAACGTGGTAAATAGAACCACAATCAGAGCCGCTATGCTATATCTACTATATCTCACAGCATGGAGGTGCATATGGCTCTTGACCCCACATTGATAGAAACAGCGGACCAACCCATTATTATTCGTCAGAGTAGCAGGAGGAAGGGCAGTTTTAAGAGCTACGTTCCTCCTTTTATGGCACCTTCCAACTTCCAGTGTAAGAAGTCAACTAACCATTTATTGGTCAGCTTTGTCTAGGCGGCGGAACAAGAGAAGTCCGAATTCCTCTTCCATATATAGCCAATTATATCCATCTTGCCCACGAAACTTGTCTAGTTCTCTTGCTATTACCGCATTTTGTGTTGCTTTTATCGCATTCAGCGTTCCTGTACCAAAGAAGAGATCAACATCATTAGGCCCAAAATTACGTATAATGCGCCTACTGAAATCCTGTTTAAGCGTCGATGCAGGCTCATCCTCTGGCTCTTCTTCGGATGTTTGGGTATGACGTTTACGGGATGGAGTAGGGGCAGGAGAGCCAGGGTCAGGACCGGGTTCCTCCTCTTCCTCTTGTTGGTGTATGACCATTGCACCTCCTTGCACTTCTGATGGAATGGTAGCATACTTCTGATCATCAGGATTCAACCCAAGTTCAGCCAGGTCCTCACGTCGAACCGTCTCAAACATAAAGCGGTACTTAGGGATGACCTCTTCTTTGAGGTAGTCCTCATATGCCTCTTTATCGCGGGTATCCTTCTCATCCTCTCCACCTGGAGAAATAACGTCTATCAAGTGCCAATAATCTCTGCCCTGGGGATCATAATACACTGCCCTATGAAGTTTGAAATCTTCGTAAGAATTTATGACCTCATCCGTCTGTACATTTTTCAATCCCATCTTTTCTGCCTGGTCGAGGGTCAGTAGCTCACGTTTTCGTTTTGTCGGATTGTATACTGATACGGTTGGCGATACTGCCGTGAGCGCATCTGTATACCTCGTGAAGACATTGGTCACGGCAGTTGATATATTCTGGAGTGCCAGAGGGCGTGGTCGAAATGCACGCCATTCAACCCGAACCTCCCGATTAGGAGGCGTCTCAAAGGCTCCCATAGAGTAGGCACTCGCCCTCACCCACCCACGGGACAAGAGGTCTTTTTGTGCTAGTTCGTTCACCGCCCCTTGCTTTGCCGCTTCGTACTCATCATCGCTCCTGTAGTCCTCACGCTGAACGTTGGTTTCAACGACTTGCTTATCACCAGCCTGCGCGATGTCCTTATGAGCATCAGGATTGATAATCGAGTCGAGCCATTGCCTGCGCGTTGGGCCAAAGAAAGCCTGCTCAAGTGCCTCGACCTCAAAGCCTGTAGGGAAGATTGGTGCATTCCCCTCCATGCCCGTCAGAGCGAGTACCAGATCTGGGCTGAATCCTGCCTGCTCGTGAGCCTGCAATTTGGCCCAGAGCGCATGGAAGTCATTGCGGAGCATGACCGGAAATGAGCTTTTCACATAATCGACATCGGGTGTGAAATAGGAACCTGCGGCCCATAGCGCACCAATAACCAGCGCGAGGAACCCGGTCAATCGCTTCCAGTCCTGCTCAGGGGGAAGACTAGCAGTGAAACGGCGTGCCCGCATAACGGCTGAGTGAAACCGAGCAGCAGTGGGTATATGCTCGTCGTTGAGTGCTGACAAGCTCACATTGAACGCTCCAATCACGTCAGCGAATGTATCGAGAGAGATGCTGAACGTCGATTGCGCCTGTGCGCTTTGCTTGTCAAACCAACTATGAGTGAGTATCCCCTCATCGTCAAATTTATCACGGTCGGGATCACCGAAAGCGATATTGGGTAACACACGTGTACTTGCCTTGAGCATTTGTGGCTCTAAAGAGATGGACTGCGGATCAGGGATTGCCTCGACGCGTTGAGTAAAGCGAGTATTGACATCACTAAGCAGACGCCGTCTCCCTGTGTCTGTTGGCGTATCAGCTATCGCTTGCCTGAATAATGTCATGGTCGTCATTGCCAAATCGATCGAAGCCTGATCTGAGAAGGGAGCCGTGATGAACTCTGCTTCACTTCCGCCCTCGTTATCATCGTCGCTCTCGATCAAAAAGTTGAACTTCCCCCTTTGATCGAGGGAGGCAGGAGCACCCTTCAATTTCCCGCTGGCATCTTTGAAGATACCTACACCACGTGGGAGAGACTCCCACTGATCCTCCCCTTTTTTTTCCCGTATCGGCCATTCAGTTTGGAACTCGAAGCCCACCGCACGCTGGATCGGAGCGGTGCCAGGCGAGGAAAGCGTGGTCTTGGGGAAAAGATGCTCAACGGGATGGATGCCACTCAGGTCTTTCTTTTGCACCGTGCTCGTATCCATCTGATTTGCTCTTGCTCCCATCACATCCGCCTCGTGCTCCAACCCTGTATCATCATTGATTGCTATCCCCTTGGCCTGCATCGTCGGCTGGACTCGTCCTTGCTTCTGCTGGACGACATGCCAGGCTTCATGGGCAAGGTGCTGCTCCTGCCCTGGTACCACATAAATCGCGGTCCCCTGTGTATACGCCAACGCCTCTACCTCGGCGGGTTGAGAGGAATGATAGTGGACTTGCACATCAGCAAGAGACAGACCAGAAAGCTGTT
>DAICZM010000270.1 GCA_027311145.1 Ktedonobacterales bacterium | reverse complement strand
GTGTAGACTTTTGCGCTGCTTCCAGGGCGTGCGCGATTGAGAAGGTCAGTGGGAGAGTAACACCTACGAGCATTGCGCCGTGATTGCCCCAGATGATAGCGGAGTGATGGCCAAGCGTGTTCGCGACCAGTTCCGCAAATGCTGGAGTACCGGACATCTGATAGGGGGCAATGGGTACTTCATCACCCAGACAGAGGGCCGACTCGGCCAGAATCATGGGAAAGCGTTGATAAACGACGCCGAAGGCACTGGCGTAAGGCGAATGGGTGTGCATGACGCAATTGATATCGCGCCGGCGTTGCAAGACTAGCGTGTGAAGAGGTGTTTCAAGGGATGGTAGCCATTTGCCCTCCACAACTTGTGCCTGCTCGTCTACCACCACAATATCCTCGGCTGTGAGGAGTTGATAATCCGCGCCGCTTGGCGTAATACAGATCAGTCCGCTCTTGGGGTCACGTGCGCTCAGGTTGCCTTGCGTGGCATGTACGAGCTGACTCTCATACATTTTTCTGGCGAAGCGCACTACTTCAGTGCGCAATTCAGGTAAAAGCATCGATTGCTCCTTCCGCTTAGACAAGATGGCGAGTATCGTTTAGGTGAATAAGCTGTGTTTTTTCTCCTACGATGCGCATTTCGGTGATGCTGGCGGTTTGTGCCTCCAACGCGCGGCTACTTGCCAATCCCATGTCGAGCATGTGTCCGACAAGCAGGCGGATCAGCGTGCGATGGGCCACGATCAAGATTGTCTGACCTTCGTGATAAGCAAGCAATTCGCGCAGGCAGCGCGTACCACGCAGGATGACTTCTTGTTGTGTTTCGCCGTCGGGACAGAAGGTGAGCCAGGAACCTGTTTCCCAGAGTGCCATTTCGGAGGTATATTCTTTCTGTAAATCTGTTTTCAGATGGCCTTCCCACGCGCCAAAATGCATTTCACGCAGCTCCTCACGTTGTCGTAGCTCCAAACCTAATGTGGCGGCGATAGGCGTGGCGGTTTGCAGTGCGCGCAACTGTGGACTACAGTAGAGAGCATCGATTTGTTCAGTGCGTAAGCGTTCGGCTAAACGGCGTGCCTGCTCGTGGCCCACGTCGGTGAGTGGGACTTCGAGCGACCCGCTAAAAACCCCATCTAGGCTGGCTTGTGTTTGCCCATGCCGGGCAAGGAGCAAGCGTGTTATCATGGGTGGATTGTTGTGCATATGATTTTATATTCCTTTTTGCGCTGTTGTAGATAGAGAGCTTTGTGTGATAAGCTCTGCTAAATGTACCGCAATGAGTACAACAAGGCTAGTAAGTACATCATACGCTAGCTAGGTGAGCAATGCCATATCTTGCAAAATTGTGAGCTGTGAGACAATATCATACTATGCAGGTTGTTATAAAGAGAGCTATCTTTCTCTCTTATCCCTGAAGAGAGAGATTGGCGTCTCCTCTCGATGGGTGTAAAAAAGGTTGTCGCGGTATCTGCGTGGCTCTGTATTGCCCTTGACAATCTGTAATTGACTGGGTATACTTGCACAAAGTACCAAATTCGCACAAAGGTGAAGATGTGGGAAGAAAACAACGTACAACGAAGCGTGTCGTAGCTGTTGTGTTGGGTGCTGGTCAGGGGACGCGCATGGGGCGTCCGATCAATAAAATATTTTTGCCGATCAACGGAAAAGCGGTCATTGTGTATGCAATCGAGACGTTTGAGCGTTGTGAGGACGTTGATGAAATTCTGCTCGTTGCTGCGAGTGGTGAGGTAGAGCAGTTGACGAAACTGGCTTACCATGCGCAGTGTGCGAAAGTGCGCCGTGTTGTGTCGGGAGGAGCGACCCGCCATGCTTCAGAGCAATGTGCATTGGAAGCATTACGGGCTGAGATTGATGCTGGTGAAGTTGATGTTGTCCTCATTCACGATGGAGCGCGCCCATTTGTCCCCTGTGAAAAAGTTGAAATGCTGATCCAGAAAGCCCGCGAATGTGGTGGGGCTATTCTCGCAGTTCCTTTGCAAGAAGAGGAGCATCTGGTGCAAGTGGACGGAGAGCAGGGCCTACAGAAAAATTTTGAAGGCACGACGATCTGGCGGGCACAGACTCCACAAGCATTTCGCGCATCCTTGTTACTCCGGGCATACGATCTGGCGGAGCGCGATCAGTTTTATGGAACCGATACGGCTGCATCTGTTGAGCGTATTGGTGGCCCTGTTGCCATTGTGGAGAGCGATAACACCAATTTGAAAATTACCACGGCCCATGATCTGCTCCATGCAGAGAAATTGAGCCGCCATCGACGCTTTTAGGCATGCAAGCGAAATGTGAAAACGTGGTGGGTTGGGTCTGGCTTAAGTAAGGATTCTAGTGACCATGATTGCCTGATAGACAACGAACTGTCTATCGCGATATCAAGTGAAGGGCATTGAGGTTATGATGGCATGTCAGACGGAACTCAATTGTTTGCACTGTGGGAGTATGACGACCCATACCGTTTTGTATGCGTCGATCTATATTAAGCAGATTGCCTGCAATCGTTGCGCTCACTCAATTGAGAAGCCGCCGTTGGTACTCATGTGGCAATATTGCCGTGACCTTCCCTGGCGTGCATTCGCGCTTACGCGGCGTTTGAAAGGCGAGGCTCTGTCTCATCCTATTTTGTTTGCCTCTAGCCTACCGAAACGCATGGTATATAAACCGATAGAGCTATCCCGTGAACTCGTAGAGGTGTGTCTGTAGCCTTGCTCTATGCGACAGGCACAAGCGGTATAATGGTGTACCTTGCCACCTGGAGGTGTCTATGAACATTGTTGAACAGTTTGCACTGGTAGCACTTGCGGCTTGGCTGATCCAATTGGGCCTGGCATATCGACAGGCACGTGTATTTTATCGCCGCATCAGCAGCCTGCGTAAATTGGGTCGTTGCGCCACTGGTCTTGCCGGTGGACGGTATCGTGGGCGTGTCTATGTCGCGCTCGTTGTTCATCCACTGACTCGTCTTGTCATCAAAGCTGAAAAACTCAGTGGGTTGACCGTCTTTGCTACCTTAAAGCCTGTCACCCAATTGGAAGGCCACACTCTTGATGAATTGCTTGATCCACAAACTACTATTGAGGGCGTACCACCTCGTGTCTTAGAATCGGCGCGCTCTGCCGCTGAGGCTATTCAAAAGTCGTTGGACAAAGCGACCATTGCTCAGGTGACTGCGACCGCTTGATGTAGAACGTCCCATTATTTATGTCTAACAAATTTTTCCTATTTGGCTAGAAGATCAGGTAGTACAAGCATTACCTGTTAGGAGGTCGTGTGTTCAATTTGATAGGTCATCCAGACAATAAAGGCCCGCCATTGCGGCGTGCGGCAATAGGAAGAAAGCCGCATCTGTGACTTATCCCATGATGACATTTTATCTTGTTTGCCCTGACATTCTGCTCCATGTATTGTGAGCGGGTATTACACACGGAGGTGACTCTCGTGAACATTTTACAGTTTTTTGTTGCTGTTGCCACTGGTTTCATTGGCATGTTCCAGAAGGGTGGCGCACAGTTTGTTGGCCTCGTGACTGGGATCGTTCCTCTCTTGATCGTTCTGATGACAGCCGTAAACGCTCTGGTGCGTTTTATTGGACCAGAACGTATCGACAAGGTGGCAATGGCGAGTAGCAACAATATCTTCTTGCGCTATCTTGTGCTGCCCTTCCTGGCGGTCTTCTTCCTTACCAACCCAATGGCCTATACGATGGGTCGTTTCCTGCCGGAGAAACAGAAACCCGCGTTTTATGACTCGGCGGTCTCCTTTGTTCACCCTATTCTGGGCTTGTTCCCGCATGCCAATCCTGGTGAAATCTTCGTCTGGGCTGGTATCGCCACTGGTATCACCACGCTTCATCTCAATGTAGGTGATCTGGCTGTTCGTTACTTCTTTGTTGGTCTGATTGTCATTTTCATGCGTGGACTGGTGACTGAGCGCATCACTGCTGTGATGTGGGCGCGTCGTCCGGTTGCCGAGACCAGCGAGGAAGCGGAAGCGGAAGCGGAAGCAAAAATTGATGTGTCAGGTATTGAAGCAGGCGGCGCAGCCTTAGCAGCCGGTGAGGAGGCATAAGATGCAGACAGTAACACGTGTTCTTGAGGTTGTAGGACGCAGCGTTGGTAATGTCGTTGGTATTCTCTATCAGTCTGGCCGTGACACGATTGATCAGGTTATTCGCAACGTTCTCCCGTTTATGGCATTCATCAGTATGCTGATCGGCATCATTCTTTACACAGGAATTGGCTCGATCATTGCACATACGCTGTCGCCATTGGCCTCGAATATCTTTGGTCTGTTGCTGATCTCGATCATCTGTGCCATTCCAGTACTCTCACCGCTGCTTGGGCCTGGAGCGGTGATCGCGCAAATTGTGGGAACGTTGCTGGGCGTGGAGATTGGCCTGGGCCATATTCCGGCACAATATGCCTTGCCAGCACTCTTTGCGATCAATCCGCAGGTTGGCTGTGACTTCATTCCGGTTGGTCTGGCATTAGGTGAAGCGGAGCCAGAGACGACCGAAATTGGTGTGCCTGCCGTACTGATGTCGCGTCTCATCACAGGCCCCGTCGCGGTAGTGATTGCCTACGTTGCCAGTATTGGCATGTATGTTGGTCACTAGGCGATAGTGTCCACTGAGACATGCTGTGTGTGGATGTGATAGAACATAGGAGTTCATGGTTGTTCCTGTTACATCCACATCAAAAGTGTCGAAAGTGCGCCCAACGACACTCTCGTGTCTACTGCTATGCGGTCAGGGCGCGAAAGAAGGAGATGCATATGGCATATCGAGCGGTAAAAATTGCTAAAGGGCGTGGCGGATGGGGGGGTCCACTGATTGTGAGGCCGCAAGCTGGCAAAGACCTGATCTACTGTGTCACGGGCGGTGGCATTCATCCTGTCGCGCAACGTATTGCCGACCTCTCTGGTGGCAAAGTGTTTGATGGCTTCCGTTCATCGGCTCCAGAGAAACAGATTGCCTGTGTGGTGATTGACTGCGGTGGCACAGCGCGTATCGGTGTGTACCCGATGAAGAAGATCCTGACGATTGATGTCAAGCCCAGTTCTCCTTCGGGACCGCTGATGAACTTTATCAATGAGAAGAATTTTGTCTCTGGGGTCAAGCTCGAAGATATTACTGTCATCGAATAGTGTGGTTGGGCCGGTAGAGTGTATTGGCTTTTCGCTATGCGCTCTCTGGCTCGCCTATATACCAGAAAGCAAGGAGAAAACGTGCTGGCTCATCCTGAACCAAATACATCGGGGGCTGGACAAGGTCGCCATGTTATAAAATATCGTGCTGTTATTCACGAAATAGGGCCGATGGTCGCCGAGTTCCTGCCTCACGGTATCTTAATTTTCTTTGGTGAGATGGCTCCTGCTGAACTGCGCGAAGTTTCGCTCATTCATAATGGAACGCGTCTGGAGTCGCCAATTGTGGCAGGAGATGTGCTTGCATTTAGCGCGCTCACAGGCGCGGTGCAGGAGCAAGGGAAGCAGATGCAGTATCGCGTGACAGCGGTAGGCGAGATGGCGAACGCGAATCTGGCGGAGTTAGGACATCTTGTGGTGCATTTTGATGGAGCCACGACACCTAACCTGCCTGGCACGATCTCGGTTGAGCCATCGCTGAGTGAACTTCCCGAGGTGGGAACGACCTTCGAGCTTTTTGGGTTGGAGAACAACGAACTATGAACTTAGCAGCAGCACTCGAACAACGTCAGCAAGAAGGTCACCCGATTCAAGTCGGATTGGTCGGTGTTGGGCAAATGGGCGCAGGCCTGATTGCCCAGGTGGAACAGATGCAGGGTATGGATGTTGTTGCCGCAGCCGATATTGATGTGCCGCGCGCGGTCGCAGCCTTCCGTGCTAGCGGTGTCGCAGAAGATGATATCGTCGTTCTGGGAGCTGAATCTTCAGCCCTGCTTGCGGGCCAGGCGGTGGCGGCTGGCAAGCGGGTTGTGACGCGTAACGCAACGTTAGTTCCCGAAATTGCATCCCTTGATGCTGTTGTTGAGGCAACAGGACTCCCGTCAATTGGTGCTCTCATTGCCTTTCGCACGATTCTAGCGCGCAAGCATATCATTATGCTAAACGTTGAAACAGATGTCACGGTTGGATATCTGCTCAAACGCATGGCCGATTCTGCACATGTGATTTATACAACTTCTGCGGGTGACGAGCCGGGCGCAATTTTGGAGTTATACGATTTCGCGAAGACGCTAGGTTTTGAAGTTGTAGCCGCTGGCAAAGGCAAGAATAACCCGCTCGATCGTAGTGCTACACCGCAGCAACTCCTAGAGCAGGCGCGTCGCCAGGAGATGAGTCCTAAGATGCTGGCCTCGTTTGTGGATGGCACAAAGACAATGGTCGAGATGACGGCAGTCGCGAATGCAACCGGCCTGGTTCCCGATATCAGCGGAATGCATGGCCCGCATGCCACGCCCGATACGCTGGCACAGATTTTCTGTCCACGCGAGGACGGCGGTGTGTTGCAGCAACGTGGTGTAGTTGACTATGCTCTTGGCAATATCGCCCCTGGCGTGTTTTTGATCTTTACAACAACGCAGCAGAAAACAATCA
>DAICZM010000026.1 GCA_027311145.1 Ktedonobacterales bacterium | reverse complement strand
GTATAGCAGTTGCTCACACAATACTGCGCGTACACTGCCATACCGCGTTGTACGCCTAGTTCAAACTGTTGCGTCTGCGCACTTGCCTGTCCACTATTCTCAACGATCCAGAAGAGCGGAATCATCAAAGAGACGAGAGCCAGCATAATGAGTGCCCCGTATCCTGTCTTCTCAACCGCGTTTGTACGAGAATAGAATATATACAGCAAGCCGCCGACCACAACCAGGAGCAGGATAATACCAACAACGGCTTGTCCAATATTCACCATAAAAACTCTACCTTTTGGTCGACATATGCCCGCATGCAGACCATGCACACGGCACCAACAGCATTATCAACCTGTCTGCGGAGCGGAGGACCGGAGAGTGGGGCTAATACCCATCTTGCCGATGAGCATTAGCCATATATAACCTCATCCAGGCTACGCCACAAGAGAAGATGTATCTCGGTCGCCCCGACAACAGCCAGGCCTCGCGTGAGAATAACGAGATCAACCGCCCGCGCTACACTGAACAGTCGGCTGGTTAATCAGGCGCGTTGTTGTGTCAGGGTGTGGAACGGCACTATTGAGTGTTCCGGTATCGACAACGACATCTTGACCATTGAAAGAAAGAGCAAAGCGGTCAAGGCTGCGCGGTGCAGGACCATCCAGATACTCACCATCCACGTTGTAGTGAGAGCCATGACACGGGCATTTGAAACTGTTGCAATCATTACGGAAAGGAACAGTACAGCCGAGATGCACACATTTTTGATACAGCGCAACCCAGTATGTGCCGTCTTGATCTTTGACAATCGACTGATACTGTATTTCGCTAGCCAGCAAGGGTTCTTGCAACAAAAACTGTGTGGTGGCTCCCATATGAATAATATACGTTTTCGCTGCCTGCCGATAGAAGACGCCTTTCGAGCCAATGGCGTACTCGTTCAATTGGGTGGCAGGTGGGAAATCTGCTTTTTTGCCGACCGCCAACGCGGCCCCAAACTGACCAGCAAGATTGGGATATAACATATCCAGGGCACCCGCGACGGCGGCGGTTGCCGATAAGCCCCACACAGCCAGCATAGAGCGACGCAAGAAACGGCGGCGCGAACGCCGCTGCTGGGCAATCTCGGCTGCCTCGGCGCCACCACCATGCAGTACTTCATACTGTTGCGGTGTAATCGGCGGGGTATCAATACTCATGCTAAACCTCTTACTTCCAGCCTGTGCCTACAGGTCAAAGTAGATATGCTGCCAGGGCCAGATCCACAGCCAGCCAGGCCCACGAAAGAAACTACCCGCGAGGGTGATCGCGGCCCAGAAGACAAGGAACATGGTGAAAGTCACAATCGCCACCTTGCGGTCTGCATAGGCGCGACTGGGGTTCCGATCAACATAGGGCAGGACCGCCAACGCGGCCAGGGTCAAGCCAGGAGCTAGCACGCCAGCCGTTGTAGGCGGGAAATAGTGTAAAAGTTCCTGCAAGCCCAGGAAGTACCAGGGAGCTTTGGCCGGGTTCGGTGTGACGTTTGGATTGGCCGGCTCACGCAATGGGGCATCGATCACAATAGAAAGCAGGGTAATCATCACCATCACAGCCGTCGCGGCGAAAAATTCGCGCACCAACAGATGCGGCCAGACAAACACCGAATCTTCTAATGGCTTCTCGACGCGGGTGATCGCCTCTTGCTTGACAACAGCCAGCGTGCGGTAGCGACGTTGGGTTGCCGTTGCCTGCGTCTGCACACGCGGCTCTTTTTGCTCAATTGACATACGTCATTCCCCTTTGGGCATATGAATGGTCACTAACGGTTCGTGCCAACTAACGCACTCTCCGCACGGGCTTCCAATTCACGACGCGAGGGTGGTGGTGGGCCAGCTTCGCCGCCGTCCTTACGAATACGCCAGAAGTGAACCGCCATCAGCAAGGCTCCTGCCAGTGGGAGTAAGATCACATGACCTACATAGAAGCGAATCAGCGTGGCCTGACCAACCGCACCGCCACCGACGAGGACCTTGTACACAGGGTCACCCAACAGGGGCGTGTAGGGAGCCAGGTTTGTGCCGACCGTGATAGCCCAGATCGCGATCTGGTCCCAGGGTAGCAAATAGCCAGTAAAGCTCAGGAACAAGGTGACAAAGAAAAGCAACACCCCCACTACCCAGTTAAATTCTCTGGGTGGCTTATAGGCTCCATGATAAAAGACGCGAATCATATGCAGCGTGACAGAAACAACCATTAAGTGGGCCGCCCAACGATGCATATTGCGTACCAGGTGTCCAAATGAGACCGCGCTACTGAGCTGAAGAATGTTGCTATACGCGACATTAGTGTCAGGAACATAATAGAACATCAGAAAGACCCCAGTGATGGTCAAAAGCAGGAAAAGGAAGAAAGAAATGCCGCCCATACACCAGGTATAGGTGATCTTCATCGCCTGACGGCTGACCTTAACGGGGTGAAGATGCAGAAATACGTTCCCCATCATAACCAACGACTGGTTCAGAGGGGTATCGGGATAGCCATGGCGGAAAATCGAACGCCAGACCGGGCTCTCAACCACCTTCTGCGTCACTACGTCGAGTATGCTCTTATTAGTGGTGGAACTCACTGTGCCTCCTCACAAGGATCATGATTTGATCAAAACGAAAAGATAGAATTTTGCACAAGTTCTTGTACTGTGCCGCGATTATATCATACTGATAGGTAGAGGGATACCCCTAATTTGGCACAAGAGACAGGAACTTCTCTATGCTTTCCTCAATTATAATGAATTGTATCGGCAAACGAAAAGAGTAAAGGAATTTTGGTACTTCAGCTAGATAGCAGGCATATGCCGACACTCGCCCATCTTTATTAAAGATACTCTGCTCACCTCTCAAGCACCATCAGGTACTTACCTGATTTTTCTACGCTCTGACCTGATTTTGCCATTCATATCTGAGTATACACCGCCCCCCACACACGTTTGACAGTCCATACCTCTACCCGCTACAATGCAAGTGTATACAGATACAAAAAATTCCTTGCGAGAAGAGATATGACCACTGATTCTCATGGACCTGATTTTTCTAGCGACGCCAACACACATACACCGATGACACAACAGACACCGATGAACAGATTTTTGAGACCTTTACTGAGTATTCCTGTCTTTTACAAAGTACTGATTGCCAATAGTCTGATTATCTTTGTCGGAGCAACAGGTGGAACATTCCTGGCCTCACAACTCAATAGCACGCCGAACACGCCTGTGTACCTCGTCGTTTTCGTCGCTGTCGGTTGGTTAGTGAGCATCGCCTTGAATTTCGTGGTGCTACAAATTGCCTTCCGTCCTTTGATGGACTTAGGAAAAGTGATGAGTCGCGTGCAAGGCGGAGAACGCACTCTCCGTGCCCCGCTCACAGGAACCGATGCCCAGGCAGATATGCTAGCACGAACCTTTAATACGATGCTCGAAGCCATCGATGAAGCCAACCGCCTACGCGCTAATCAGATCATCACTGCACAAGAACAAGAGCGCAAACGCATCGCGCGCGAATTGCACGATGAAACATCGCAGGTCCTCACCTCGCTGCTCATCAGTCTCGCCCTCCTCGAAGAATCGATCATCGATGAACAGGGCCGCCAACGTATCACTGAAACACGCACATTGGCTCACCAGACGCTGCGCGCCATTCGCAATCTTAGCATCGACTTACGCCCAAGCGCACTTGACGATCTTGGCTTGCTACCTGCATTACGCTGGTATGTGAAGGAATATCAACAAAAGTTCCCTATCGAGGTTGACTTTCAAGCCGATGGCTTCAAAAAACGTCTACCCGCCGCAATGGAAACCGCACTCTATAGAATAGTGCAGGAAGCTCTTACCAACATTGCCAAGCACGCGCAAGCACACAGTGCAACGGTGATATTGTGTGAAGATGCTGAAGCCGTCTACGCCACGATTAGCGACGATGGGAAAGGGTTTGACCTCGAACAGTTGCAAAAAACGCACGCCCAAGAGCGTGGGCTTGGGCTAGTCGGCATGCACGAACGCACCCACCTGCTCGCAGGCACGTTGACCATTGAATCTACAATAGGCACGGGTACCAAGATTCAGATACAGATACCGTTATATACCACAGACACAATGGACAGCGCATAAAATCAGAGCGTGCTGCTTAGCCTGCATTATAGCACAAAATAACTTTGACGTATTATACAGGACAAAAAAGCATGAAAATACATATTTTACTAGTCGACGATCATACACTGCTACGCGCTGGATTACGCATGATGCTCAACGCTCAACCAGATATGGAAGTGGTCGGCGAGGCGCAGGATGGACGGCTCGCGATTCAAGAGGCACAACGGCTCCTGCCTGATATCATTTTGATGGATATTACAATGCCTGATATGAATGGGATTGAGGCCACACGACACATTAAAAAACTCTTGCCGGAGATCAAAATTTTGATTTTAACCATGCACGAACATGATGAATACGTCTTTCAGGCGTTACGAGCGGGCGCATCAGGGTATATGCTCAAAGAAGCGGCTGATACTGAGTTAATCTCCGCGCTCCACATTGTGCAAAGTGGGCAATTTTACCTCTCACCCATGGCACAATCAGTCATGGTTGGAGATTATCTTCAGCGGGTCCGTACAGGTGAGGAGAAGGATAGTTATAGTAGCTTGACAGAGCGTGAACGTGAAATCCTCAAGCTCGTCGCTGAGGGCTATACCAACAATCAGATTGCCGAACGCCTCATCATCAGCCCCAAAACGGTTGATACACACCGCACACACATTATGGATAAACTGAACCTGCACAGCCGCGCCGAACTGGTAAAATATGCGATGCGACGCGGCCTGCTCGAAGATTAGCTTAGCTGACAAAGAAGAGACTAGCGATCTTCGTCATCCTCATAACCAGAGCTGCTGCTACTCTCCTCCGCGAAATACTCATCGCTATAAAAACCAACATCTTTCCCTACATAGACACTGACCAAAAAATCGTCACGTGGCATATCGGCAGACAAGACCAGGTCTTCATCAATCTGCTCAATGAGCTTGGTCAACTCGGCCTCTTCCAGCTCGCGTTCTAAAATAAGTGTCCCATGTACAGCAGTCGTCGTAAAATGAATATCGATTGTTCCTAGACGACTATTGCTTTGCAAGCTATTGCCTTGCATGATGTAATACCCCTCAGAGTAAGGCGTCCGAAAATGCCGTTCAAAATGGATATCATCCATACCTTCTTCCGTCCGCGCCAAAATACACGCTTTCGGCGCACTCCTTTCTCTTAACCTACGACTGTTCTATCAAGACACGCAACAGGCAGCACTATTGCAGAATATATCGTATTGACACTTGCATCAGGCGGTAGCGACAAATCGCAAGCAGCTTTCTCATTATATCACAGTCCCACTGCGATCAAAGAAAACGGAAAGAGGCACGCAAAGGAGCAAACACCACCTGTTCCTCTTGTGCATAGACATTTTGCGGGGCAAGCTGCATCAGCGTCACCAGCCGATTGCCGTGCGTCGTCACAAATACTGTCTCCGTATAACCTGCCCCATTCTGTTGTACTGTTCCTCGTATTTGTTGCCATGTTGCACCGGCAAAGGTGAGCGGGGTCTCCGTTTTCACGGCACTCATCCCCAGTTGCGCTGGCAAAGTTTGCACATAGCGCGCCGCTCCTAAGGCAGTTGCCGGCGTCACGAGCAGGTTAACCTGCGCCGTATGGGTGCTATCAGTAAAAAACGCTTCCGACTTTTTCTGATCGACATGCACTTGCCAACCAGTAGGATAGCGCAGGGTGACACCGAGCTGCCCATTGCGAAAACTCTGTAACGGATTGGTCACAGGGGCGACACTCAGCGGTTGTGCAATGACCACCCAGGCCATCACCCCACTCACCACTAAAATCAGCACCAGAGCAAGGGCAATCAGCATGCGTGGCCGCATGCTCTCACGCGAAGGAGTTCGGCCAGCCGTTTGTGTGCCCAGTGGCTCAGCAACAGGCGGACCTGACACAGCCTCTGACTGACCATAGACCGGAAGAGCTGTACCCATTTGCACCACTTGTGGTGGGCGTGGCGTTGAGGGAACGACAGGGGATAAGGCCAACGGCGTAGTACTCAGTTGCGTGATATCGTCTCGTTGTCCCTCGGCGGCAGTCGGTGAAAGCGGGGGCATCATCGGAGTACGTGCGCTATCCGCCATCGGCGACGCAGAGGTTTTCCGTGAAGATTGAGGCTGGACAGCATCAGCAGGACGAGATCGCGACTGCGGTGGCATGGGTGTGGGCGTTTCGCGCGTAGGCAACTCATCCACATGCACAAATGAAGGTGAGACGACAGTATCCATTTGAGCCACATCCGGCTGAACACCCTGCTCCTCCCAAACTTTGACACGAAAGGCTGCGCCTGTAGCTGGAGCAGGTGGGATCACCTCTGGAGCTGGAAAAGGGAGCTGCACTGACGCATTCGCCTCGTGCGTAGGGGGATGATGTGCGGAGCCGCGTATATCTAACACGCTACTTTCCAAGTTGCTCATCCAAGCAGGTGCTTCACTTTGTTTTTTACGAGATGCAGGACGCGGCGGCGATACTGGTTCATCCGCTTGCGCACTCAGCGGTGATACGGAGACAGCGGGCGATGGGCGAAAAGTAGCAGGGTCGGTTACAGGACTTTGTGAAGAAGATGATGATGAAGGTTTGGCAACAGGCGTTCCACATTTCGTACAAAAACGGGCGTTTTCTTTGAGTATTTCCGCCCCACAATGTGCACATGTAATCACCACAACACCCCTCTTATGTTTTGCTAACAGCACGCTAAAATGTAGAATAGAACAGAAACCAGCTTTCGTCAAGATGGTTTTTCTCACAGGACGACGAGTTGGCACAGCATGTCCATGCGTCTACATATATCAGAAAGTATATCAGAAAGGAGCGGATGCCAGAGAGATCGCCAAAACAGCAATCTCATTGGGATGAACCGCTCCCACTTTCCACAAGGATATGCTCCTATTTTAAGGTTAATAACGCTTCACGTTCAGCGGAAGTTGCGAGCGTTTGCTGATTTTTCACCACTTCCACGAGTTTTTTGCGTCCCTTCGGGCTGCCAACCATCACTACACCGACAAGCTTATTTTCGCGGAAGAAGAGGCGGCGATAATTCTCGTTGCCTTTTTCGCCCGGCTCACGTCGGAAAATACTTTGCAGTTCAGGGTTATTCGATTCAGCAGTACCGACAACAGCAATATTGACATCGAAAAGTGGGCTGGTATACGTCGGCACATCATCATAGATCAGTTGACCACCGGCCATATTTGCGCCAGCAATTTTGCCGTGTGCCATAGCATTATCCCACGTGCCCATCGTATGATGACGGCCAATCGCAATATCAAAAAACTCAGCCACATCACCAGCAGCGTAGACACCCTGCACGTTTGTCTCCAGGCGTTCATTGACCAGAATGCCCGTATGCAACGCGATGGGCGTACCCGCCAAAAACGAGGTGTTGAGGGTGAGGCCCAGACCAATACCAATCATGTCTGCCTGAAGCTCGCGCCCTTGCGTTGTCCTGACGTAGGCAGGCACACCATTTTTAGGAATGACTTCGGCAATCTCATCGCCGTGAATGACCTCTACGCCAAATTTCTTGGCAATATTGTCAATAACTTCGCCACCCTCAGAGTCAATCGTATTGCGCAGCCAGTACGGGCCACGCATCAGCCAGGTCGTATGCAGCTTGCGTACCGCAAAGCCATCACACAACTCATAGGCAATAAAGCTACCACCATAGGCCAGAGCGGTGCGCGATTGCTGCATCTGCTCAACAATGGTCTTGGTATCATCGAGTGTCACAAAATTGTAAATATGGTGCGCATCTTGTGCCCCAGGCACGCGCAAGCTATTTGCCCAGCCGCCACTGGCAATCAGCAAGGCATCATAGGGAAAATGCTCACCCTTGTTCGTTGTAACGACACGCTCTTCCGTATTCACCGCTGTTATTAACGTCTCCGTCACTAGCTGAATAGTGCGCTGCTCATGCCAGGCAAAATCGCGAATCATCACTTTCTGCTCACCAATCACACCCTGCAAGAAACGCGGTAGCGAGACGCGATTGTACAAAGGATACGGCTCATTCGTAAAAATGTGAATCTGACAGTTTGGATCATTTTTGCGCAACGTTTCAGCGGCAGTTGTGCCAGCGACACCATTACCGATGATAACATATCTTTTCTCGTGCGTTGCCACCTAATCATACCTCTTCTCTTCATTTGGCGCGGCCTATGCGATGGCCCAATCAGCTACCAGACAACAGCTCACACCGCTCTCATGGTAAGAGACAGTGAGAGTGTGCCGCCAGCTACGCGAATCTTAACACAGTTTATCAGATAACGCTATAGTTGGGCTAGTTGGCAACCACAAAAATCACAGAGGCGTGATATATATGCACTCAGGTTGAACAAGTTGCTTAAGCCTGTTATACTACACCTATCACACCGGAAGAGCGCACCCGCACAAGATTACTTTTTCTGTGCCGAACCAACCACTTGTGTGCAAGTGAGGCGGTCTATGGTAGACCCCTGATGAGTTTGGATAGACCACCTACCTCTTGCGTAGAAAGTTAGGAGGAACACTGGTTCTATGAAAGTTTATAGGGCGGAACAGATTCGCAATGTGGCATTAATCTCGCACGTAGGGGCAGGCAAAACGTCGCTCGTCGATGCAGCCCTCTACGACAGTGGTGCAGTGACTCGACAAGGCAAAGTAGACGAAGGGTCTTCTATCTCCGACTATGACCCCGATGAACTCAAACGGCGCATGTCATTACATGCAAAGGTACTGCCGGTCGAATGGAGAAACCACAAGATCAATTTTATTGATACTCCCGGCTACCCAGATTTCGTTGGTGAGGTCAAGGCGGGCTTGCGCGTCGCCGACGCCGCTCTCGTCGTGATTACCGCAGAAAAAGGCGTTGAAGTCGGCAGTGAACTGACATGGCACTATGCAGATGAACGCAATCTTCCACGCATCGTCCTTGTCAACAAGCTCGACCGTGAAAATACCTCTTTTGACCAGGCCTTAGACTCCTTACGCAAACAATTTGGCACGAAGGTTGTCCCCCTTCAGATACCGATTGGCGAGCAGGCCGCCTTCAAAGGCGTCGTCGATCTCGTCACACAAAAAGGCTACACCTTCGAGGGTAGCAACAAGCTCCAAGAGATCGCCATCCCCCCAGCTCTGCAAGAACGCATCAGCAGCTATCGCGAACAACTCATCGAAGCGGCTGTTGAGAGCGATGATGAGATTATGGAAAAATTCCTCGACGGCGCGACGCTCACCAACGAAGAGATATTAACCGTCGTCAAAAAAGGCACGCGCAGCGGTCAGCTTGTCCCCGTCCTCTGCGGCTCTGCCAGTAGAAATATTGGCATACAAACCCTGCTTGATGCTATCGTCGATTATCTCCCCAGTGCAGCCGAAGCACTACCTGCAGATGCACAAGCCTTTGGCAATACACCGACCGCGTTCGTCTTCAAAACAGCTGCGGCCCAGGTCGGCACGATCTCCACATTCCGCGTATATAGCGGTACGCTCAAAACCGATATGCATCTGTATAACGGGCGCACCAAAACAGATGAGCGCATGAGTCAGCTCATCACGCCACGTGGGAAGATGCAGGAGCTTGCCACCGAAATCCCAGCAGGCGATTTCGGGGCAGTCGCCAAGCTGGCAAATACCCATACGGGCGATACGCTCACAGGCAACAAAGAGACCACCAAAGCCCTTGCTCCCATCGGCTTTCCCACACCGTGCTACACGGTCGCCCTTACCCCTAAAAGTCAGGCAGACCTCGATAAAATGAGCAATGCGCTAGCACGCCTCGTAGAAGAGGATCGCACGCTGCGCGTCGCACGCGACCCCGAAACCGCCGAGACGCTCCTCTCTGGCATAGGGGAAGCTCACATTCACATCGCCGTTGAAAGCATCAAACGCAAATATGGCGTCGACCTTGAGATTCACGATCAGCGCATCGCATATCGCGAGACAATTCGCAAAAAAGCTCGTGCCAACGGACGCCACAAACGCCAGAGCGGCGGCCACGGACAATTTGGCGATGTTTGGCTTGAAATCGAGCCGCTCCCACGCGATGGTGAGCAGACGTTTGTTTTCGAGGACCGCATTGTAGGCGGAGTCGTACCGGGGCAATTCATACCGGGCGTTGAAAAAGGCGTGCGCGAATCACTCAAGAAAGGTTTCATTTCGGGCAATCCATTGGTTTATGTCAAAGTCGCCCTCGTCGATGGCAAATATCACCCCGTAGACTCTTCAGCACAGTCGTTTGAAATCGCCGCCTCGCTCGGCATGCAAGAGGCGGTTCCGCTAGCAAACCCTGTCTTGTTAGAACCCGTGATGAGCGTCACCATTATCGTGCCGGAGGGCAATATGGGCGATGTAATGAGCGATATCAACACGAAACGGGGACGCGTGATGGGCATGGATTCGATTGGAGATGGCATGCAGCGCATCACCGCCATGCTTCCACAGGCCGAAATGCTACACTACGCCACGGATTTACGCTCAATTACACAGGGACGCGGCACATTCAGCATGACATTTGCCCATTATGAAGAGGTTCCCGCAAATATTCAACAAGAGGTGGTGAGCCACCATAAGAAAGTAGAGGTCTAGCTTCTCGCGCAGAGAGCACGTGGCGGTCCCATCAGTAATGCGGGGAACACCACGCGCTCTCTTCACACCCCATGTGCTCAACACCGATGCGAACAGGCCTCAATTGAGCATGGCACGCTCATTATTTCCAGGGTGTGCCAGCATTTGACGCATAAATGGGATTTCATGTTGCAGCATCACGATCTCCTCTTCGAGCCGTTGCAATGTGGAAGTCATTTCCAGAAAACGCTGACGCTCCTCGTTCTGCACCTCTATGAAATAGGCAATGAAGTACGACAGGTCTTCTGGCTCATCCGGGATGGTTGCTTGAAGTTCTTCCTCGGGTGCTGACTCAAGCAAAGTATCCAGGTAATTGAAGAAGAGTCGATGAGCCTGTTGCGCAAGTGCTTGCAGGGAGGGTTCCACCTCAAGCTCATCCTCCAGTAGTTCGACAATCCCTGACAAATAGGGTTTCTCGTAGTGTTGGCTGACGATACGAAAACGCTTGACGCCAACCGCCATCAGGGTATAACGCCCATCTTCCAAACGGTCTAAATTGCGTATCTCAGCAATCGTCCCAACCGGATAAGGAATCTCATGCAGATGCTCGCTCTCCGGGCGTGTCAACACAATACCAAACGGCTTCTGCTCGCGCTGACAATCAGCGATCATTTGACGATAACGCGGTTCAAAGATATGCAATGGAATGGCCGTACCGGGGAAGAGGACGGTATTCAGCGGAAACAACGGTAATTCAAGCGATGTAATTGACATAAGACTTCTCCTTTACGTACTCTCCCTGCTAGTTCACGGTTCTAGACTCCTCCATAGCTTAACGAAAATATGCTCAACCGACAAGAGCAATAGCCAACACAAAAAAACCCGGTAGTACACATTGCGTGTACTACCGGACCAGACGGGCGTTCCATCAACGGAGTTTAGCTAGGCTGCATCCTCGACAGCGGCTTTACGAGCATAGTCTTTCAGTAACAGTGCTGCGACCAACGAGATCACGCCCATAATCATGATATAGATCGCAACGGGCACAAAGGAATGGTATGCTTTTAGCAAGGCGACAGCAATCAATTGTGCAGGACCGCCCGCAGTGACCGAGGCAAGCTGATAGCCAAGTGACGCACCACTATAGCGCACCTTCGTACCAAAACGCTCGGAGATCAAGGCGGCCTCTGGCCCATAGAGCCATGCATGGAAGAGAGCAACCGAGAGAATAACCGCAATCACGATGATAGCGGGATTCTTGGTGTTCAGCAACCAGTAATAGGGGAAGGCAAAGAGTGCCATCAGGACTGAGCCAATGGCAAACCAGCGTGTACGCCCAATCCGATCTGAGAAAATGCTAAAGAGGGGAATAGTACAAAACTCTATGATAGCCGTGACAATGATTGCATCAAAGATAAATGTCGTATCCATCTTTAAGACGCTTGCCACATACGTGAGAACAAAAGTAGTAAACAGGTAGAAGGGAGCCTGTTCAGCGGAACGCACGAGGGCAGTCAGAATGACCTCACGCCAGTGATAGCGAAAGGTATCAAGAAATGGTGACTTCGAGAGACGATTTTCTTCCTTCACTTTGGTGAAGCTGGGTGTTTCCAGAATATTCAGGCGGATATACAGCCCGACGATCACCAGAAGCAGGCTCAGGAAGAAGGGAATACGCCAACCGATAGAGATAAATGCTGCGCCAGGAAAAGCTGACTTGAAAACAAGTAGAGCTATCGAGGCCAGTGCCAGACCAATCGGTACGCCTGTCTGCGGCCAGCTTGCCCAGAAACCGCGTCGACGATCATCACCATACTCCATTGCCAACAAGACGGAGCCGCCCCATTCGCCACCGACTCCCGCCCCTTGCAGGAAACGCAGGACAGAAATCAAAATCGGAGCTGCAATACCAATCGACGTATAGCCAGGCATAAACCCCATCAAGGCCGTTGCGATACCCATCAGCAACAGCGTTGAAACCAGGGTGGCTTTGCGCCCTATACGATCACCAAGCCAGCCAAAGAACGCGCCACCAAGCGGGCGAGCAGCAAAACCGACAAAGTTCGTCGTGAAAGAGGCAATTGTTCCCGTTAATGGATCGAGCGTTGGGAAAAAGAGTTTCGGGAAAACTGCCGCTGAGAGGAAACCAAAGAGAAAAAAATCATACCATTCGATAGCCGTGCCTGTTGTACTGGCGACGAGAATAGGCATCATACGTCGCAAAGTAACAGGTCCTGTTGATGAGACTGTAGCCATAGGTCCTCCTTCTTCATCGGAAGGCTATGTCATAGCAAGCCGAGATGCCATGACAAACAGTTTTTATACCAATGCCAACGTTGGCGTTGATACCAAAAGGATGTGGTTACAAATCCTCAAGCAGAGGGTTTCCAGCAGTAGCGAAGTACTGTTTGGCGAAAGCTGAAAGACAAGATGTGTTCAAACTCACGCCAAAGCTTTTTATTACAACAAACAGTACTCATAGTATGCACTATCATAGGGGTATTTCGCAAGGTTTTTTCTGCAATGATTGAAAGTTTAACACTCGATTGGCACACTCGCGCCATCATGTTCAGCAGAGTATTTCGCCGCCTCCATCACAGCGATGTTGCGCCGCGCCTGCTCCGGTGGAACCGCCAGCGTCTCGCCCAAATGGAGATGATTCGCCAGATTGCGATGGAATGCATAAGGTGGGACCGAGGGCAGCATCAGGTGTTGCTCGTGAATGGTATCATCTACTTCGCGTGTCAGCACAGAGAGATGCGGCAATACTTCCGATGGGGCGAGACGCTCTTCGATGAGATCACCAGACCAGCGGCGTGACTTGACGGCTTCCTGTCGCCATTGGCCGACTATCGCACCGCGCTCGCCCAGAATGTACCACTTGGGCTTTATGGCGGCGGCAATATCTGAATGCATAAACACGGCCTCTTGCCCGCCCGCAAAACGCAGATAGACACTCGCCTGATCGGCGTTCGTCACATCATGCCAGACACGTTTATGCTCGATACCACGCACACTTACAACGGGGTCTGGAATAAGATTGAGCATCCAGTCCAGGTAATGCGAACCCCAATCATAGAAGACACCCCCAGAAATCGGCTCGTGCGAATGCCAATAGTCGCAAGGATGCGCATAGCCTCCAATAAAAGTCTCCATGTGGAAGACGTCACCAATCGTGTTGCGCTTCAGCACCTTTTGGATAGCAAGATAGTCGGGATCCCAACGGCGGCATTGATAAACGGTCAAGGCGCGGCGTTGCTCGCGTGCAAGCTCAATTAAGGCATCGGCCTCAGCAGTTGTGAGACAAAATGGTTTTTCGCTCACGACATGCTTGCCAGCGCGCAACATCTGCATGGAGACGCTGGCATGGGTATTGGGTGGAGTTGACACGATCACGGCATCAATCGTTGGGTCTTCCGCTACCACATTGAGATCTAAACAGGTGCGGATTGCTGGAAAACTCTGCTGGGCCAGTTCCAAGCGTTCGGGATTGCGATCACAGACCAGCGCGTAGTGTAAGCCTGGTACATAGCTAATGGCAGTGCCATGTTCAAAACCAATCGCCCCATAACCGATCATCGCAACATTTAGCGCACGTTCCTCACGGTCAAGGCCAGCGGCATAGCGAGTGGCCCGCGCGACCATTTGTTGAAACATGGGCAAGGTGCGGGTTTCCGCGCTAGACCCAAGGGTGGCACAAAATACACGCCCCCGTCCATAGGAGCGTGCATAGGCCAATGTATAAGAGCTATAACGCCATTTTATTGTCCAGAGAGCTACGCCGTCGGATGGAATAACGTCCAACAAATAGACCTCTTCTGTAAAAACAAAGGTTGGGTCTACACGCCGTGTCACAGGATGGTCCACATGAGCTGGGCGAGCAATAAGCTCGCTACGCGGCACGCACATGCCATGCACAGGTCCCAATACATCACTTAAGATGTCATATTCATGATACGCCTCGACCATATCAGCAAGACACACCAGCCCACCACCACGTTGCACGAAGGCACGGATTGCCTCCTCATGTTCCCTGAGCAATGGTCCCAAGTTCCCCCCTACTACCGCAACTCGACAAGTAGACAGAGCAAAGAGTTGATCGCGAGACGTGACTGTTAGGATATTTTCTACGCTTTCCATGAAGCAAATTCTCCTCGTGGCAAGGAAAGCGCGCAAATTTTGCGGGGCATTTAATGAGTCTACCCCGCAAGATGCTGGCTCTCCCTATAAAAGCAGGCCATACAAAGCTACTATCTGAGATCATGATAATGTGGATGCTCATGTGAGTGATCGGGCCAATGCTGATGTACGTGTGTATGCATTGTGCCAGATGGCGGCAGCTCATCCTCAAGATGAGCATGTGTGCCTTCGAGATGATAGGGATGGTCATGACCACGCCAGAGCTGCTGTGGGTTATAATTTGCTACGAGCAAACTCTGTCCGTGATGCCAGCGATCACGGAAAATGTCATAGTTCTTTTTACTTTTGGTAGCTCGTTCCTCATCACTCAGGCTATACCACTCGCGATGAGGATGCTTCTCTAACACGTTCGCCAAGGCGGGCACTGCTAACGCGCGATAGCCAGCAGTTTTAAAGAAAAAGCTGAAATAGATGTCTAGCAGGCGATAAAAGCGATATTTTTCATCAAGCCAGCCCACTTCTGGCAACAATTCGCGCCGAAAGGCCATCAGATAGCCTTCAATGGCATCGACATCTGGTCCTGGAGATTCTTGAAACTCACGCAGGTCTTCTGTCACAAGACCGTATGGCCCCACCACACCGATATTGCGATCAGCAAGGAGCTGTGCAAGGGTGGTCCAGATATCGCCTTGCAGCTCAATTGAGGTATCCATTAGCACGAGATTACGGCCATGGCTGGCACGCATGGTCGCATTCCGTCCAGCGGCAAAACCCATATTATGATCAGCAAAAAGCACCTGTAGCTGAATAGGTTGGCCCAGCCTAGCCACAAGATCACCGTTGCGGGCCAGTTGTTGCAGATAGGCAAGGGTATCATCGGTCGAACCATTGTCGATAATCACAATTTCAAGGTTGCGATGCTCAGCAAAACGACAGATACTCTCTATACAACGTTGCAGGTCAGAACGACTATTATGAGCCAACAGGTTGACGGAAAATTCACACGTATCAGGCTGTTTAGCCGCATCAGGAGCATCAGTCGAGCTGGACAGCACGACAAATTCATCCTCTAAACGCCGCTGTACGACGAGAGGACCAAGGCGGGTATCACGTACCTCATAGCCGGCAGTTTGGATGTTCTGCCGTAGATCGTCTCCTTGCTGATACTCAGCATGGCGACGCAACACCTCACGAGTACGCACACGATCAACAACAGCAGCGGGCAGAGCCGCAAGATAGGCATTGAGGTCACGTTTCTGGCGTGGACGCTCGCTTTGCAGGTATTCTTTCAGGCCAAAACCAAGAATACGATCGAAATCAAGCAAGAGACGCACACGAGTCGTAGGGTCTTCCTGTGGAGAACGCACCATAGCCCAGACAACGGCCATAGCGCGCGGCATATTCAGATCATGCTCAACTTCATGTAAAAAAGCATCCCGCCAGGGCTGCGTGCCCAGTGGTTCATCCGAGAAGAGCAAAGCGTTATCAGCATGTAAGAACAGTTCGTAGGCGTGGTCGCGCAAACGTTCTAGCGAGGTTTGGGCTGCCTGCAAGGCGCGGAAGGTGAAATTGACACGGCTACGATAGAGGGCTGTGGTATAGAAGTAGCGCAAGGCAAGCGGGTCAAAGCCACGTGCCTCGATTTCGGCACGGGTGTAAGCATTGCCCGTTGATTTGGCCATCTTCTGCCCATCAGCCAAGAGATGCTGAGCGTGAACCCAATAATTGACAAAAGGTTTGCCTGAAAACCCTTCGCTCTGTGCTATCTCATCCTCATGGTGCGGAAAAATATTATCCACGCCACCCGTGTGCAGGTCAAAGTGTTCGCCCAGGTATTTAATGGACATGGCGGAACACTCGATATGCCAACCCGGGAAACCACGTCCCCAGGGACTTTCCCATGCCATCTCACGCCCAGGCTCAGCAGGCTTCCATAGCGGAAAATCCTCAGGGTTATGGCGGTCCGTATCAGCACCTTCCCGCACACCCGCCAGCATATTCTCCAGCAGATTGCCAGAAAGTTTCCCATACGTAGGGAAACGCTTGATATCGTAGTAGATATAACCATTGACCTGATAGGCAATGCCCTTTGCTAGCAGGCCTTCGATGATGACGATCATCTCCGGCACATGCTCAGTAGCACGGGGAAACACATGCGCGGGCAGGATATTCAAAGCAGACTCGTCCTCATGAAAAGCCTGCTTATAAAAATCTGCGATCTGGAGCGATGTCTTGCCTTCCTTGCGCGCTTGTGCAATTAGTTTGTCTTCCCCCCGATCTACCATTTCTTGCCGCATATGGCCGACATCAGTAATATTTTTGACATGCAGGACACGGTAGCCACGATATTCAAAGGCACGCCGAAGCCAGTCTGCCATCGTGAAAGTACGCAGGTTGCCTATATGGATATAACGGTACACAGTGGGACCGCATGAATATATTTTGAGCGTGTTTGCTTCCAGCGGGACAATCTCTTCGATATGTCTGGTGAGTGTATTATAGATTTTCATTGCAGTGCTTCTAACCTCCGCACGCGAGGGACACCCAGAGAAGGGTTACAGATAGCGTTAAATTGCGCTTTCATATGGTACGAGCCTAAGCCTACTCTTGTCAAGGATAGGTAACCCTCTTGTCTGGTTGGTTATTGTGTCATCTCTTTGACCATACGTTGCACGCGCACTCCTTCGGCACGCCCTTTGGTCTCTTTGGCGGCAAGTGGCATCACCTTGCGAAACTCTTTGCCTTGCAGCTCAATAATCTGCGCAATCACAGCATGCAAATCCTCATCGCTCATCTGGCCTGTCTGTAGATAGCTTTGCAAGATGTCCAATTCACGCTGCTCTTTGTCTGCCAGATCAACGCGCCCCCCCTGCTTATACAGAGGAATGGCTTGATTGCGCTTCTTCACCTCCTGCTCCAACGTCTTGAAACAATCGGCCTCGGTCATTGGCTGACCAAATTCGGGATTTTTGCGATCGGTGCGCGCCACCTCCAGATTATGGATTGCCCCCAACGCCATACGCAACGTATCCAGGCGTACCTGGTCGCGTGCGCGCTGCGCCTCCTGTATGTCTTTCCGTAGTTGCCCTTCGATAGGAAACTCAGTGCGTTTTTCTGCCATAAAAAACCTCTCTCTCCATAGCACAATATATAGAGCCGCACTTATTGTACGACGCCGCCAACAAAAAAGCATCATGGAGACGCCTACAAGCCACTATACGGCCGCCAGTAAAAGTGTATACTAGAGAAGAATGCAACCTACCTAGCTCAAAAAGGAGTACAGTGTGTCCAGTCTCGTCTCATCAGCACGTTCTACAAACGAAGGGCCACCTATCGGAGCGTTTGTAACACTTTTCTTTGCCCCCGTTTTTATTTTTGCCAACATGTACACCACTCAGGCCATTCTGCCTGTTCTTAGCCAAGACTTTCATGTCAGCGCACCAACCGCAGGCCTGACCGTCTCACTGCTTGTGCTGGCAGTCGCTATTGGCTCACTGTTCTATGGGCCACTCTCGGATGTCGTTGGGCGCAAGCCAGTGATGGTCACATCCAGTTTTCTGGTAGCGATCCCCACACTCTTTTGCGCCTTCGCTCCCAACTTTACCGTTCTCGTCCTGTTACGTACCTTGCAAGGGTTACTCATGCCAGGATTAACCAGCGTTGCTATCGCCTATGTCAACGAAGAGTTCGCAGGCAATAAACGCGGGCTAGCAATGGGTGTCTATACGAGCGGGTTAGTATTGGGCGGACTCTTCGCACGTGTGGGCAGCGCGGCGTTAACGGGCATTTATAACTGGCGCATCGGTATGCTGGCTTTCGCCTTGCCGACGGTGCTGGCTGCCTTGATTATGTGGCGGTTTCTGCCCGCTACACGTGGAAAAAAACAGGAACGCCTTGCTAGCACAGACACAAAAATGCTACATATCGACGGCGCATTTCTTCAGCAAACACTGCGCGATATGCGCATGCATTTGCGCAATCGCCGTCTCGTTGGTGCATTTGTGATTGGCTTTGCCAGCTTTTTCGGTTTTATTGGCGTCTTCACCTATCTGCCCTATTATCTGACAGGGCCCCATTTTCATCTGCCCACAATTGATCTCAGTTTTGTCTATCTGCTCTGGCTCACAGGGGTCTTCTCACCCATCGCCGGTATGGTAGCAGGACGTATTGGCTCACGCCTCACGATTGCGGTCAGTATGGGACTGGGCGCGCTCGGCCTGCTGACAACGCTGCTGCCATCGTTACCAATCGTGATGGCAGGCCTGAGTTTGCTGACATTAGGAATGTTCTCAACCGTCCCATCGGCCAATCTCTATCTGGGCGAGCAAACAACGCTGGCAAAAGGGACAGCAGCTTCGATGTACCTTTCGCTCTACTACTTCGGCGGCAGTATTGGTGCAGTCGCTCCCGGCATTGCCCTGCTGTGGTTGGGCTGGCCTGGCGTTGTTTTACTCTGCCTGAGCATGATTATGATTGCCTTGCTCGCCGATGCCTTCCTCTGCCGCTAATGGCAGAAGCGTATTGCTCTATCAAACGTCATATCATCTGATATCATG